>CADBON010000112.1 GCA_902796315.1 Oscillospiraceae bacterium
CGTAATCCTCGATAACGTTGCCGTCTTGGATCTGGCCGATAAAGCCCTGCTTGGCGGTTTCGGGCTCGCCGTTCTCGTTGGTGACGGTCTTGCCGTTCTCGTCGGTGACGTAAACGAGCAATTCGCCGTCGTCGCTGAGGATCTTGTCGCCGTTTTCGTCGGTGACGAGCTGGTATTTTTGGTTGGTGGCGGGGTTCTTATACGTCCCTTTGCTGCAGGCGCCAAAGCAGCAGAGGAAGAGAACAGTCAACGCCGCAAGGGCGGCAATAAACTTTTTGGTCATGGGTAATTCTCCTTAATCGGCGGTCGTACTCTCAAGCGGGCTGACGGGCAGGCCGCTGTCCCAGTTGACGTCATAGGTCACGGTATCCTCGAGTTTGAGCAGAACGGACAGTTCGCCGTAATCGGCAAAGGTGCCGGCGCCGGTCACGTAGGCGGTCACGTCAGCGGCTTTGTAATAGCGCAGTTGGGTGATGCGGTCGGTCAGACGGTCGACGGTGGCGGTGATGCGGCAGCCGCGGTAGACGACGTCGTAATCGTCCAGCGTCAGATAGGCCGAGACCTTTTGCAGTTCGGGCGACGCGAGGATGGCCTCTTTATCGCGCAGATCGAACGCGCGGGAGAGAACGTCCTGCGCCTCGGCGCCGCTCAGATCCGCAAAGCGGATGGTGATATAGTAGTTGTCGCCGACCTCTTCGAGAAGGGCGTCCTCAATATCGGTCGGGGTCAGGCGGGACATCCACGTTTCGCCCGTGACGAGCAGCATATCTTCATTCTCGTCGCCATAGGCGATGGAACCGCCGGAACGCTTGATATCCTCAAGCACGAGGTCGCGCACGCCGGGGGCGGCGTCGTTGAGCGCTTTGAGCGATTCGTCCGGCTCGGCGGCATCTTCCGCGCCGCGTTTGGTGACGCGCAGGCTGTCGGTCGGAATGCTCTTTTCGATGCGGTACTCGACGGCGGGCTTTTGGTCTTTGATGCCGTTCGCCAGTTTGTTGAAATAGGCGAGCACGTCCTCGTCGGAAGTGCCGACGGCGGATGCGCCGGTGGTATAGACGGCCGCCTCGGTCGAAAAGACCTCGGCCTCGTCCCCTTCGGACGAACCGCAGGACGCCAGCGTGCAAAGCAGCGCGCCGACCGTCAACAGAGACGCGAATGCGGTAAAGATTCGGTTCATGCAGGTTTCCCCTTTCGTGATGCGGGCGAAAACGCCCATACTTCCCTACTTTTACAATGTTAAATTATAGCACAAAAAAGGCAAGCGGTAAAGGGAACGGCAAAAGTTTTTTATCTTTGTACAAAGCACACAAATCTCCGCAAGGGCTTTTGGTGTTTCCCACGAAGGGGTGCTCCGCACGGCCGAAAATAACATTGACTTTCCCCCGGCAAACTCCTATAATAGAAGCACTACTGCAAGGAGTATGGTTATGGATAAAAACGCCCCCTCTCAAACCTATCAGCGCGCCGGAAGCCCCGGCTTTTCGCGCTTTGTTTGCATCGCGGCGGCTGCGTTCGTGCTGCTGGTCGCCGTGCTGGCGATCGCCGTAGGCGGTCACAACAGCCGCGTGAAAAAAGCGGAGGAATCGAGAAAGGTCTCGGAGCAGGCCGCGGTCAAGACCACCGTCCCCGTGACGCAGAACCTCTCCCCCACCGCGTCTTACGCGCAACTCAAAAGCGCGACCAAGATCACGATGAGCGAAGAGAACTGGGAACTGACGCTGGTCAACACGTTTTACCGGGTGGACGGCAGTTACACGCCCGATCTCGCCTACGTGCTGGAGGACAGCGAAGAGCAGATGGACAGCCGCGTGGCCCCGCACTATACCGATATGTTCAACGCCGCCGCGCAGGAGGGGCTGTACCTCTCCCCTTGCTCGGGTTACCGCTCATACGACGAGCAGAAGGAAAACTTTGACGAGGCCAAGGCGGCCTATATCGCCGAAGGCATGAGCGAGGAGGAGGCCGCGGTGAAGACCGCGACCGAGATCATGCCCGCCGGCAGCAGCGAACACAATCTCGGGCTGTGCATGGACCTGGTGTGGGTCGACGAGCAGTTTGAAGAGTCGGAAGAATTCGCCTGGCTGCAGAAGCACGCCGCCGAATACGGCTTTATTCTGCGCTACCCGAAGGGCAAGGAAAACTACACCAAGGTGACGTACGAGCCATGGCACTGGCGCTACGTCGGCGTGGAGAACGCGAAAAAAATCACCGAGAGCGGCAAGACGCTGGAGGAGTATTTGGGGAAGGTACAATGATCGGCATCACGACACAGTTTGCAAAAAGCGAAAACGACCCCGGCACGTCGAAGTTTTTCGGCGCGCCGACCATGCCGGAGGAATGGCTGACCGACGGAACGGTCGCCGACGACGAATTCTATTTCGCACAGTTCCGATTGGCGGAGATCGCCCCCTTTGACACGGAACATCTGCTGCCCGAAACGGGCTTTCTGTACTTTTTCCTCGCCGAGACCGACGGGGGATTTCGCGCCAACGTGCGCTATTTTGACGGCGAGCCCGAAACCCTTGTGGACGATTTCAACGAGGGATTTTCGCTCGGGGACGACACGCTCGCGGACTGTTCCGCAAGTTTTGAAGAAACCGAGGACGCCCCCGACGGCACCGCCCTGCTGCGCCGCGACGGCGGCGAGATCGTGCTGCTGCAGTACGACCCGCTGGACGAGAACAAGCCCGAATACCTGGCCGACACCGAACAGGTGCTGACCTTTCGCATAGCGCCCGACGACCTGCGGGCGAAAGCGTTTGACCGCGTCACGGTCACGCTTGAGGACGTCTCGTAAAACACACACAGAAATACCGCCGCGGCTTCGTCGGAAGCCGCGGCGGTTTTGTTGTGTATCCGTTTTCAAAAATCACCACTCGAACTCCTGCTCGCCGTCGACGGATTTTGCGGCGGCCAGCAAAAACTGCCGCACGGGCTCCATCTCGCGGACGAGGGCGGCGGCGGTATCCATAAACCGGTCAAAGGTCGTGAATTCCTCGTCGGGCAGGTACGCGATCAGTTCCCAGTTTTTGTAGCGCAAATACTCGGCGGCAGGGTCGTTTTTGTCGTAGCCGCGGGGCATGGTCTTGACCGTCTGCCCCTCGAGCGGCACGGCGCAGCCCTGCACCAGCGCGTCAAATTCGGCGTAATTGGCAGAGATATAGTCGCGCACGACGTTGCTTTGGGCGGTGCTTTCGCACCAAAGGCCCGTGCCGAACAGCGAACGGCCGGGGAAGATGCTCAGATAATAGCCGACGGGCATCCACGATTTTTTGTCGGCGGCCAGGTAGGCGCGCCACGCGGGGTTGTAGGGCGGGCCGTTCTTATGAAAGCGCATATCGCGCGCCACGCGGTACGCCCAATCCTTGGGCAAGGCGTACAGCAGGTCGGGCTCCAGCGCGGGAGCGACCTCGCAAATGCGAAAGCGCAGCAAGTCGAGCAAGCCGTAAAACTCCTTTTTGGCACGGTCATATTCGTCATGGTGCGCATGAAACCAGACCCGGTCGTTGTGAGCGGCCAGGTCTTTTGAATATTGCAGTATATGCGTAAAATCCATGGGCTGTCAGGAAACGGTGTTGTAGGGCTCGCGGTCGCTGTCGACAAACGCGACGTAACTGCGGCCGACGTTGAGCTTGAGGTCGTTGCCGTCGGCGTCATAGAACTTGAGCAGGTCGTCGTAATCGCCCTTTTCCCAAGTAATGTCGGCCCAGGTGCCCTGCGAGAAATATTTGCCGCTGCCGCCGTCAAGATCGATCTTGACGACCTTGCTGCCGTCGCCGTAGGGATAGACGTCGGTATACAGCACCAGCAGGTTGGTGAAGCTTTGCACCTTGCCGTCGCTGTCGGTATAGGTCACGCCGCCGAGCGAACTCTCGTACACCTTGGTCTTGGGGTTATAGGTGTAGGTGTAGGTGTAACTGCTTGAGAAACTGACGACGACCTTGTTGGCGTCGCCGCCGTCAAGTTTGGTGGGCTCGTCGTAAAAGACGAAGGGCTCTTGATACCCCTCGTCGATGGTCGGGTCGATGCCGAGCGCGGAAATGGCCTTGGTGATCCATTTCCGGGTGGTGTAGGCGGTGTGCTCGATATCCACGCCGCGGGAATAATCGCGGTCAAAGTAAGAGCCGGCGGCGCGGGCGCCGTCAATGTGGTCGGTGTCGAGATTGTTCATCTCCTGATACGCGTGCACGTTGCCGCCGAAGTGGACGAAGATGCCGCCGAACCCTTCCGCCAGCTCGACAAAGTAATAACGCGCGCTGCGGGTGGGGCCGAGCTTGTCCGGCAAACGGGAAACGTCCGCAAAGACCTGCAGGGTGCGGGTGATACCGCCCTCGGTCACCATTTCAAACACCATATCCGACGAGGTGATGCCCCATTGCGGGCGCGCGGCGGGATGGTTTTCGACCGAGACGAAGATCGGCCGGTTGTTCAGCAGGTCTTCGTCGTAGCCGAGTTCGCCCGTCAGCGGGTTGCGGAACTCGGACAGGGGTGCAGTCGTGGGCGGTTCCGTCGTCGTGGTGGGGGCGGCGGTGGTGACCGGCTCCTCTTTTTTGCCGCAGCCGACAAGGCAGGCGGTCAGCAGAGCGAATACCAGTAAAAGTGCAAGCGATTTGCGCAGGGGGTGGATTTTCATAAAAGGTCTCCGTTTCAAAATGGGATCAGAGCCAAAACTGTACGAGGTGCGCCAGCGTTCCGTACACGGTCGGGTTCTCTGTATCTATTGTAACATCCGCCTGCGAAAATGCAAGCAGAATTGAATAAATTATGCCGAAAATTGCGGCGAAAGCGACGAGCCCCGTCAAAGCGCGGCGCTCGCGTTCGGTCTTTTTCCCTTCAAGCAGGGCGAACACGATAACGGCCGCCGCCAGATAAAACGTGGGGCCGAAGTCGGTATAATAGCGCTGCAGCAGGCCGCCGCCCTCGGCATCGACCGCCACCAAAGCGGCGCCGACGGCAACAAGGGTCAGCACAAAGGCCCACAGTTGCGTCTGCCGCAGGGTCTTGCCCGCGCGCGGCAAGGCAAACAGCGACCACAACAGCGGCTGGCAGGCGATCAGGCCGCCGAAGCAGAATTCGGAGTAGGTGTCGCCGGCGTAATAGGTAGCGATCTCTGCACTTTGCAGGAACGGGAAAGCGGACGTGAACACGGGCGGCTGGAAGAGGTAGGTGTATGCGCCCTGCCCGAGCCGTGCAAACACGAAGCCGCGGCGACTGATGTCGTTGGTGGTGAGGTTGTAGGCGGAGCCGAAATCAAACGGCGACGAGAAACGCGCGGCGTTGTAGGCCATAATGACCGCCGCGACCGCGACGTACGGCGCCGCGAGCACCGCCAGTTCGCGCACCTTGCCCCCGCGCCCCTTGGCGGCCTTGCCGAAGAACTGCGGCAAAAACAGCGGCAGCGCGACGGCCGAGAGCAGCACGCTCTGCGGGCGGCACCCGACGGCGAGCGCCATGCACAGCGAGCCCGCCGCATAGAAAAGCAGGCGTTTTTGGCCGTTCCACAGCCCATCGAGCCACAGGCGCAGACCCCACGCCGTAAAGGCGCAGGCGGCCATGATCGGCAGGGAATAAAAATCGGGGCGTTTGGCGATGAAGATCATGCCCCCGCCGTTGACGGCCGCCAGTGCGACCAGCAAAAACGCGCCGACCGAGAGCGAGCGGAACTTCTTTTCGGCGATAAGGCGCAGCAGTGACAGCACGCCGAGCGCAAACAGCGCGGCGAACAGCATCACCCCGACCGCCGACGGGAAGGGCGCTTTCATCACGGCGCGGAACGGCAGGTACAAGAGCACCAGCGGCACAATGCCGAAATAGACGTAATAATGGCCGTTGTAATAGGCGACGTCCCAGCGGTAGGTATCGCCGCTTGCGGCGGCGGCCGCGCTGCGCGCCGCAGGGTCGTATGGGTTCGGCAGATCCTGCAGGGATTGCGGCACGTCGTCGTGATCGATATAGAGATGCCCGTCCTCCAGAATGGCGCGCGCAAGATCGTCGTACTGGTTGTGGTTCTGCATCGGCAGCGGGAC
>CADBON010000113.1 GCA_902796315.1 Oscillospiraceae bacterium
CAGCGTTTATTCAATGGTCAAAATATCGGAGAACCCCGTGATGTCAAACACTTCGCGGACGCTGTCGTTGGGGTTGACGATTTTCATCGACCCTTGTTTGCTCATCGTTTTCAACGCGCTCAGCAATACCCGCAGACCGGCCGATGAAATGTATTCGAGTGCCGAAAAATCAAAAACCAGGTTCTCGGTTCCCTCGAGGCCCGTCTTTACCGCCTCTTCAAGCGTAGGCGCGGTAGAGGTATCCAGTCTGCCGGATAACACAAGCGTTACGGTTTTGCCCTCTGTTTTCTTTTCACAATGAAACATACTCTTTCTCCTTTACGTTATTCGTCTTCTTTTAAATGCACGGACCAGCCGGTGTCGATTTTCTTTTTCACTTTTTCCACTGTTTGCGTGTCCAGGTCGGGCCAGTCGGTTACGGTGGTCGCTTTGTTGGTTACCAAGTGCGCCTTTTCCGCACATAACGCAAGCGGCGTGTCCGCAAGAGAGTCCGAATAGAAATTATCGATTACGGGAAAACCGTGGTCAAAGATGTATTTCGCCTTTTCTTTGGCATACATCAGATTATTCAAAAACACGCCGTACTCGCGGTCAAATTCCGTTGCCATGTAGTTCACGCCGAGCCGTTTTGCGATGGGGCCGATGATACAGTCGGGGGACGCGCTGATAATCAGGTCGTCGGGGCTTTTCTGGGCAAGGTACCATTCGGATATCCGGCCCTCGTATTTGTCCCAATACTTTTCGATCTGCTCGTCAAAATCATCGATCATTGTCAAGTAACTGAACATCTTGCGTTGCAGCTGGCAATTCGGTATCTTACCTCTTTTGTGTCGGATCATGCTTTTGACCAGACCCGGCAAGAAGGTGAAGCATAGCTTCGGGTGGCGCTTCATACACCACAGAGCAAAACCTATCGAACAGTCCGAATAAAAGATCGTCCCGTCAAAATCATATACGTTCACGGACAAACCCCTCCTTTGTTTCGCCGGGTTACGATTCATTTTACAGTATTTTTCGTGTTTTGTAAATACCGATTTTGAGGAAACCCGATTTGTCGCATTCTTGGCACGTAAAGGGGGCGGTCAAAAAAAGGGGAGGCGTCTTCCGTTGTGAAGCGCCTCCCGCCGAGTTGTTCTTTTAATTGTCGTCGTCCAGTTTGAGGATGGCCATAAACGCTTCCTGCGGCACCTCCACGGTACCGAACGAGCGCATTCGTTTTTTGCCTTCCTTCTGTTTTTCCAGCAGTTTCTTTTTGCGGGTGATATCGCCGCCGTAGCACTTGGCAAGCACGTCTTTTCGCATGGCCTTGACCGTTTCGCGGGCGATCACCTTGCCGCCGATGGCGATCTGTACGGGGATCTCGAACATCTGCCGCGGGATATTCTCCTTGAGTTTTTCGGCGATCTTCCGCGCCCGGCCGTATGCCTTGTCGCGGTGTACGATGAACGACAGCGCGTCCACGGCGTCGCCGTTGAGCAGTACGTCCAGTTTCACCAGGTCGCTCCGGCGGTAGCCGGCAATTTCATAGTCCAGCGAGGCGTACCCGCGTGTGCGGCTTTTCAGCGCGTCGAAAAAGTCGTAAATGATCTCGTTCAGCGGCAGTTCGTAGTGGATGTCCACACGGTCCTCCGACAGGTATTCCATGTTTTTGGAAACACCGCGCCGCTGTTGGCAAAGGTCCATGATCGTTCCGACGTACTCCGGCGGGGTGAAAATATGCGCGTCGGCGATCGGCTCTTCGCTGAAGTCGATCGTCGCGGGGTCGGGGTAGTGCGTCGGGTTGTCGATCTCCAGCACCGTCCCGTCCGTCAGGTGGATCTTGTAGACGACGCTCGGCACGGTCGTGACAAGGTCAAGCGCGTACTCGCGTTCCAAGCGCTCCTGAATGATCTCCAGATGCAACAGGCCCAAAAAGCCGCAGCGGAATCCGAAACCAAGCGCGCCGGACGTCTCGGGCTCGTACGAGAGCGCGGCGTCGTTCAACTGCAGTTTTTCCAGCGCGTCGCGCAGGTTTTCGTAATCGGCGCCGTCGGCGGGGTAGATGCCGCAGAACACCATCGGCACGGCCTTGCGATAGCCGGGCAGGGGTTCCGCCGCGGGGCGGTCTGCCAGCGTGACCGTGTCGCCCACGCGGGCGTCGCTGACGGTTTTGATGGAGCCGGTGATATAACCGACGTCGCCCGCGCAGAGCTTGTCGCCCTTGACGAGCGTGGTGGCGTTCATGGAGCCGACCTCCACGACCGTGAACTCGGCGCCCGTTGCCATCATCCGCATCGTGTCGCCGGCACGGATGGTGCCGTCCATCACGCGCACGTAGACGATAACGCCCTTGTAATTGTCGTATACCGAATCAAATATCAGACAGCGCAGGGGCGCGTCGTCGTCCCCTTCGGGCGGGGGGATCAGCTTCACGATCTGCTCCAGCACCTGCTCCACGTTTTCGCCCGTTTTGGCGGAAATACGCGGCGCTTCCTCGGCGGGCAGGCAGATAATGTCCTCGATATCCTTTGCCACCGCGTCCGGGTTGGCGGAGGGCAGGTCGATCTTGTTGATTACCGGCACGATCTCCAGGTTGTGGTCCATCGCGAGGTAGGTGTTCGCAAGCGTCTGCGCCTCAATACCCTGCGTGGCGTCCACGATCAGCACCGCCCCCTCGCACGCGGCGAGCGAGCGTGAAACCTCGTAGTTAAAGTCCACGTGGCCGGGGGTGTCGATCAGGTTCAGTTCATAGGTCTTGCCGTCTTTCGCGGGGTAAAGCAGGCGCACGGCGTGGGCTTTGATGGTGATGCCGCGCTCGCGCTCCAGTTCCATATCGTCCAGAATCTGCTCTTCCATATCGCGTTCGGCGACGGTGTTGGTCAGTTCCAGCAGACGGTCGGCCAGGGTGGATTTGCCGTGGTCGATGTGCGCGATGATGCTGAAATTGCGGATCGTGTCCTTTGTGACTTTTGCCATATCGTTATCCTTTCGGGTTTTGTTCGCTGCGGAAGGGCTTGGCGACCGTTTCTTCAAACAGCGCCTCGGTCCGTTCGGTCTGCCCGCTCAGGTGCAGATAGCCGTAAACGGCCTCAAGGCCCGTCGCCGCGTGGTAGTCGGCGCCCGTCTGGTTCTTCGGCTGATGGGCGCTGTGCGCGTTGCGGCCGCGTTTGAAAACCGTCGCTTCCTCCTCGGTCAGCAGGGGGAGCAAACGCTCGGCGGCCCTTGCCTGGTACGCCGCGTTGACGTAATGTGTGGACGCCTCGTGCAGAGCGCCGGCGGGCCGTGCGCATTCCTCGGCAAGCATCGTGCGCACCAGCAGACTGTATACCGCATCGCCCACAAAAGCGAGCGTCAGCGGCCCGTACTGCCGCACTTCCTTTTCGGGAAGAGGGGAGGCCGGCGGCGGATTTTTGGTTTTCTTACGGAACATACTCAAACTCCACATCATAGATGCTGACCGTGTCGCCTTCGTTGATGCCGCGGTCGATCAGCGCTTGTAAGATGCCGCTGCTTTTGAGAACGGTCTGAAAATACTGCAGCGAGGAATAGTCGTTCAAATCGGTCTTGGCGAGGATCTTCGCCAGCCACTCCGCTTCGACGATAAAGACGTCGCCGCCTTCGACGCGGATCTTGAAATCGCGTTTCGAATGGGTGTAGATCTCTTTCGGCGTGATCTCTTCACGCTCATAGATCTTGACGGGCGGCAGTTTGGCAAGCTCGGCGGCGATTGCGTTGATCAACTCCTGCGTACCCTCGGCGATCGGGGCGATGATCTCGTAATAGGCCAGGCCTTGTTCGCATATATATTGACGGAAGGTCTCGCGCTGTTCGTCTGTCGCCAGGTCGATCTTGTTGCCCGCGACGATGGTCGGGTAGTTCAGCAAGTCGGGGTTGTATTTGCCGAGTTCGCCGCGAATGGTTTCATAATCTTCGATCGGGTCGCGCCCCTCGCTTCCGGCGACGTCCACCACGTGCACCAGCAGGCGGCAGCGTTCGATGTGCTGCAAAAAGTCGTGGCCGAGTCCGACGCCGTCGGACGCACCCTCGATCAGACCGGGGATGTCCGCCATCACAAAACTGCTTTCGGGACCCATGCGTACCACGCCGGGAACGGGCGTCAGCGTCGTGAAATGATAATCCGCGATCGTCGGTTTGGCTTCGCTCACGACGGAGATCAGCGTCGATTTCCCGACGTTCGGGAAACCGATCAGCCCGACGTCGGCAAGCATTTTCAGTTCCAGTTCCACTTCCCAACTCTCGCCGGGCGCGCCGTCCTTGGCAAAGCGCGGCACCTGGCGGGTGGGCGTGGCGAAGTGGCGGTTGCCCCAACCGCCGTTGCCGCCTTTGGCGGCGATAAAGGTTTCATCCGCGCTCATGTCGGCCATCACGGCGCCGGTCTCTTTTTCGCGAATCAGCGTCCCGCGCGGCACGCGGATGATCAAATCTTCACCGCGTTTGCCGTTGCAGTTTGCGCCGCGGCCGTTCTCGCCGTTCGGGGCTTTGTATTTGCGCTTATAGCGGAAGTCCGCCAGGGTGGAGAGGTTGTCGTCCACCTGAAAGACGACGTTCCCGCCGCGGCCGCCGTCGCCGCCGTCGGGACCGCCCGCGGCGACGTATTTTTCACGGTGAAACGCGACGGCGCCGTTGCCGCCGTTGCCCGCCGTGATCTGTATGGTAGCTTTGTCCACAAACATAGGGCTTCCGTCCTTTACGGGAGAATTTCTTTTATTATACAATAACCAAAGTAAAAGATAAACAGTTTTTTCAAAATATTTTATCCCGGCTTTCGATTGATTCGAACGGAATACCGATTTTGTTCTTATTTTTGTTCGGTGATCCCTGCGTGTTTTCGAACAAAATCACCCGCAAACTGTCCGTAAAACGCAAAAAACACCCCATAAGTACCGAATAATGGACACGAAACGACAAAAAATACGAACATTTGTGTTGACAAATCCAAAAAACGTGGTATACTGGTCTCACAACAAACAAATGTTCAGGAGGGCAAAACCATGACACTCGGACTTGTAATAAAAGATATGCTTCTGCTGGCCGCCGTTTTCGGCTGCGGATACGCCGTTTACCGCGAAAAAGAGATCGCCGCTTTCGAGCGCCGGGCGGCCCGCGCGGTTCGCTGCTTCTTTCAAGCGGTCGTGATGGAGCTTCGCCGCTCCGCCGTTGCCGACAAACAGCCCGTCGCCGCCGTCGAGCCGGCGAACGATCCCTATCTTGTTCTGCTTGCCGAGGTTGAGGAAACCGGCTCCGCCGCACGAATCGCTTGACAACGTCCCGCCGGAAGTTTATAGTAAATACAGAATCTTCCGGGAGGGATCGCCATGTCCGTAACCACGATTGACCGCACCCTTGCCGCGTCTTTGCTGCCTGCGCGTTCGCCGCGCGGCAACAAGGGGACGTTCGGCAGGGTGCTGCTCGTTTGCGGCAGCCGCACCATGGTCGGCTGCTGTGTTCTTGCCGCCGAGGGCGCTCTGCGCAGCGGCGCGGGGCTCGTCACCATTGCGTTTCCCGACGTGTTGACGGGCGCGTTGACCTCCCGCCTGACCGAAACCCTGTTCCTGCCCCTTCCGACGGGGGCCGACGGCGGTTTTTCCGAAGCCGCGCTTCCCGCTTTGCTCAAGGCGAGCGACGCCGCCGACGTGACGGCGGCCGGCTGCGGCATCGGCAGGGGAGCGGGCGCACAGGCGGTGACCGGCGCTCTGCTCGCGCACGGCAAGAAACCCCTTCTCTTGGACGCCGACGCGCTGAACTGCCTTTCCGAGCGGATGTTCTTGCTCGACGAAACCGCGCGCCCCATATTGCTTACGCCCCACCCGGGCGAAATGGCGCGCCTCTGCGGGACGACCGCCGCGCAGATCGAGGCGGACCGCGTGGCCGCGGCGACGGACTTTTGTAATCGCCACAACGCCACGCTGCTGCTGAAAGGGCACGAAACCATCGTCGCGCAAAACGACGATCTGCGCGTCAACACCACCGGCAACAGCGGTCTTGCCAAGGGGGGCAGCGGCGACCTGCTCACGGGACTCATCGCCGGCCTTGCGGCGCAAACGGGCGACTGGTTTTCCGCCGCTTCGCTGGGCGCCTATCTGCACGGCCTTGCCGCCGACCTCACCGCCGCGGAACTCGGCGCGTACGCCATGCTGCCCACCGACTGCGCATCGCGCCTCGGTCAAGCATTTCTGACTTTGGAGGGGAACGCCGATTAAACGCCTTCTGCCCGTGCCGGCGCTGATTCTGCTGCTGTTGCTGACTGCCTGCGGCAACCCGACGCCGCGCGTACCGGACGTGGATTTTCAAAAGACGTCGCAAATACAGATCGTTCAAGAGAATTTCGCCTGCACGGCGGAGTTCTCTTTTTTCAGCGACCGCCTCAAACTCACCGTGCTGCAGCCCGCCACCGTCGCGGGGCTTACCGTCGTGCTGACGCCCGACGCCTGCCGCCTTTCGCTGGACGGCGCGGCGCGCGACGTGCCGCCGCTTGCCCTGCCGCCGGACGGCGTGCCGCGGACGCTCTTCGCCGTTCTCTCGGCCTTTTCGCCGCAGGCCTGCGTCTATGACCCTGAAACCGGCCGCTTCTTCTTCACCGCACAGATCGAGGGTGCGTTCTGTACGCTGACCTTCCCGGACGCCGCCGGCGTCTGGC
>CADBON010000114.1 GCA_902796315.1 Oscillospiraceae bacterium
CCGCCATCCCGCTGTTCGCGGGGTACGGGATGCTGGGCATCATGCTCAACGCGACCGTGCGCGACTACACCCCCACCGACAAGGTCGGCCTGTTCCAGGGCATCCGCATGATCTTCTTCGTGCTGATCCCGATGGTGGTCGGTCCCAAGATCGGCGGTTGGGCGTGTGAGATCGCCGCCAGCGGCACCTATGTGGATGAGGCGACGGGCCTGACCTCCGCCGAGCCCTGCAAAGAGATGTTCCTTGCGGCCGGCATCATCGCCGTGCTGGTGCTGATCCCCGTTATCGCACTGCGCATCAAGGGGATCGACAAGGTGGACGCCCCCGCCGAGGAGACCGCCGCATGAAAACGCGTCTGCTTTCGCCGCTGGTCAAGGTTTTTCCCGAAGCGGAGCCGACCGCCGCGGAATTCACGGCGTTTTCGTACCTGCGCAACGAGACCTTTTCTTTCCAGCTGGCGCTGAAACCCGAGTCGCCCCGTGAGACGGCGGCGCAGGTCGCGCTTGCTTCCGACCTGCTGCCCGACCTGTCGCTGTACGTGGTGGAACAGATCCCCTCCACGCCGTGCGGCTATGAAGGACACGACGACTATCACTACGACGTCACGCGCCCCTCGTTCCCCGACCTGCTGCGGCCCACGGACGGGTCGCTGTGCCTGACCGCCGGGGAATGGACGGCGCTGTGGGTGACCTGCCGCCCGACGCTGGGGCTTACGGGCGAACGCCCCGTCACGCTCACCGTCAAAACCGACGGCGGCGAGACGACGGCCGTTTTTACGCCGACCCTCATCGCCCGCGACCTGCCCGCGCAGACGCTGCTGTATACCAACTGGTTCCACAACGACTGTCTGTGCACCTATTACGGCGTCGAGCCGTTTTCGGAGCGGTACTGGCCGATCGCGGAAGCGTACCTGCGCAACGCGGCCGCGCACGGGGTCAATCTGATCCTGACGCCCGTGTTCACCCCGCCGCTCGATACCGCCGTGGGCGGCGAGCGCCCGACCGTTCAACTGGTCGACGTCACCAAAACGGCCGACGGCTGGTCGTTCGGCTTTGACAACTTCGAAAAATACGTTCGCCTCTGTCGGAACTGCGGCATTGAGAACTTTGAAATTTCGCACTTCTTCACCCAGTGGGGCGCCAAGGCCGCGCCGAAGATCGTTGCGACGGTCGACGGCGAACTGCGCCGCGTCTTCGGGTGGGAGACCGATTCCCACGGGCCGGAATACACCGCGTTTTTAACGGCGTTTGCCGAGGCGTTCTGCCGCGAGGTCGACGCACTCGGGATCCGCGGCAACTGCTATCTGCATATCTCGGACGAACCCGGCGAGGAGGACCGCGGCGCCTATCGTCTGTGCGCCGAAACGGTGCGCCGCCTGTTCCCCGGGTTCCGCTTCCTGGACGCGCTCAGCGACCTCGCCTTTGTGCGCGAGGGGGTGGCGGATATCGCCGTGTGCGGCATTGACCACGCAGACGAATTCCGCCCCGCGGTCGACGAGTTCTGGACCTATTACTGCGGCGGCGGGCGCACGAAATGCGTGCCCAACCGCCTGTTTGCCCAGCCCTCGCTGCGCAACCGCGTGCTGGGGCTGCTGCTGTGGCGCTATGACGCCGACGGCTTTTTGCACTGGGGGCACAACTTCTGGTACAGCCAGTATTCCCGTCACGCGGTCGACCCCTTCACGGTCACCGACGCGGACGGCGCCTTCCCCTCGGGCGACTCGTTTTCGGTCTACCCCGGCCCGGACGGCACGCCGCTTGACGCGCTGCGGCACGAGGTGTTCGCCGACGGACTGCGGGACCTGCGCGCCCTGCGCCTCTTAGAATCGCTGACCTCGCGTTCGCACGTTCTGGAACTGCTGGAAGAGGGCCTTGCGGAGCCGCTGCGCTTCACCGCATATCCGCACGACGACGCGTGGCTGTTGGGCGTACGCGCAAAAATCAACGACGAGATCGCTCGCCTGTAAACGGGGGACGTATTGTATGGCACAGAAAAAGCACAAAAAAAGGCACGTTGCGGAACGGCACACCAAACAGATCGCCACGCACGGCGCGGACCGTTTCTTTTTCTACCTGTGGCAGTTCACGTGGGGCCTGCCCGTCAATCTGTTCGGGCTGATCGCCTACCTGATCATGTACCCGCACCACCGTCACGAGCGCTTTTGTAACGCGTTCATCACCTACGTGCCGAAGAACTTCGGCGGGGTGAGTCTGGGTCTGTTTATTTTCATGCGCGAGGGCGGCGGCGAGACGTGGACCCACGACACCCGCATCCACGAGTACGGTCACACCATTCAATGCCTGCTGCTGGGGCCGCTGTACTGGCTGGTCATCGGTCTTCCCTCGGCGGTGTGGTGCAACCTGCCGTATTTCAGAAAAATGCGCCGCGAAAAGAACATCTCGTACTTCAAACTGTACTGCGAAAGTTGGGCGAATCTGTGGGGCCAGCGCTGGAGCGGCTACAAACAGATCGAAGCGCGCTGACAAAACTTGCGCTTGCATAATACCCGTGTGACGGTTATAATAGGAAACAGAGATAAGATGAGATAGCATCCTTTGGCAGAGAGGCGGTTTCCCTTTTGTTGAAGCATTCAAAAATCACGGCTTTGGTACTGACTGCGTGCCTCGCGGTCAGTCTGCTGCTGCCCGGAACGGCGGCCGCTTTTGAAGCGGGCGTGAGCGTTGAGGCGCCCCGGTACGGCAACAGCACCCCGCTGGAAGACAGCGAGAGCGCCTACACCGTCCGACAACTCCACGACGGGGCGATGATACTAAAGTACAACGGTTCGCTGACAAAACTGATCCTGCCGTCGGAAATCGGCGGCGAGCCGGTGGCGTATATAGCCGTCAACGCCTTTACCGACACGGCCGTTGAGTACGTGCGGATCCCGTCGACCGTAAAACGGATCGCGCCCGGCGCGTTCTCGCGCGCCGACAAACTGACCGCC
>CADBON010000115.1 GCA_902796315.1 Oscillospiraceae bacterium
CCTCGCGGTGCGCAAAGGACGCCGCCGGCTGCTCGAGACACTCTCGCTCGCAAGACCCGCCGACACGCTCGGCGACCTGCAATCTCTTATCGAAACGCTGTAAGGAGACGCCATGAACATTCAACAAGCATCCGTTCACATCCGCAACACCGTGACCGCCTACCTCGAAAAAGGGGCGGACGGGCGGTTCGTCATCCCCGTGGAAAAACAGCGCCCGCTGTTCCTCTACGGGCCGCCCGGCATCGGCAAGACCGCCGTCATCGAGCAGATCGCCGAGGAAATGGGGCTGGGCTTCGTTTCCTATTCGATGACGCACCACACCCGCCAGAGCGCGCTGGGTCTGCCGTTCATCAAAACCGTGACCTACGGCGACCGCGAGTTGAGCGTGACCGAGTTCACCATGAGCGAGATTTTGGCGGACGTATACGCCTATATGGAGCGCACGGGCAAAAAGCAGGGCATCCTTTTTCTGGACGAGATCAACTGCGTGAGCGAAACGCTTTCGCCGTCGATGCTGCGCTTTTTGCAGTATAAAAAATTCGGCTCGCACGCCGTACCCGACGGCTGGGTCATCGTGACCGCGGGCAACCCGCCCGAATACAACCGCTCGGTGCGCGAATACGACATCGCCACGCTTGACCGCATCCAGCGGCTGGACATCACCGCCGATTACCCCGTCTGGCGCGCCTACGCGGTGGAGCACGCGATACACCCCGCCGTGCTCGCCTACCTTGACGCCAATCCGCAGGCCTTTTATTCCATCGAGAACACCCAGGACGGCAAGCGCTTCGTCACCGCCCGCGGATGGGAGGATCTGTCGCGGCTGATGCTCTCGTTCGAGCGCGCGGGCCATCCCGCCGACGCGGAACTGATCGGCGAGTACGTGCAGGTGCCCGAGATCGCCTCCGCCTTTGCGGACTTTTTGCACACCTTCACCGAACTCAAAGAACTCAGCGATGTCACCGCCGTGCTGGACGGCCGCGCCGACCCCGCCCTGCCCGAAAAACTGCGCGGCGCCGGGGTGTCGGAACGGCTGGGCTTTCTCAACCTGCTCGGCGACGCCCTGAACGGCGTGCTGGCGCCCGCGCCGCAGCGTGCAGAGGCCCTGCGGATCGCCGCCGGCGCCCTGCAGACAGGTGAGCCGCTGCCCGAACCCGCCAACGACGAGGAGCGCGCACTCTTTGCCCGCGTGAGCGGAGCCGAAGACAAGTCCGCCGCCCTGCACGCGGAACTGGACGCCCTGCGCCCGCTCGTGGCGGAGGCCGACCGCAAACTCGGCAACGCCGCCGACCTTGTCGGCGCCGCCTTCGGCGATTCGCCCGAAACCAAGATCTTTGTTTCGGACGTGACGGGGCGCTCCACCTCGGCGGCCTTTCTGATGCACTTCGGCTGCGACCGTTTCGCCGCCCTTGCCGACACGGGCGTGAGCGAAGCGGCGCTGCTGAAAGAACTTGAAAAACTGGTGTAAGGCCGCGCCTTTCGGCGTGCGCCGACCAACTGAAAACGGGAGAATCGTATGAAGTATCTGCCTTTCGTCAATATCAAACAGGGGACCGCGTCGGTTCGCCGCTTTTCTAACGGCAATACCCTGCCGCTGACCCAACTGCCGTTCGCAATGGCGGGCTTTTCGCCCCAGACGCGCAACGAGGGCGGCTGGTTTTACCACCCCGCCGACCGCGCGCTGGAGGGCCTGCGCCTGACGCACCGCCCCAGCCCGTGGATCGGGGATTACGGCGCGTTTTTGTTCACGCCCCAGTTCCGCGTCATCCACAACGACGCGCAAAAGGGCTGGTCATCCTATCGGCCGGAGGAGAGTGAAATGACCCCGGCCTATCAGCGCCACACCTTTTTGCGTTCGCGCACCACGCTTGAGGTCACGCCGACCGAGCGCGGCGCCAAACTGCGCGTGACCTTCCCCGACGAGGAGGGGACGCGCTGTCTGAGCATTTTCGGCGTGGCGGGCCATTTCGCCGCCGTGGCGCACCGCAACGTGGTGACCGCCTACACTGACGGGCAGGCGGGGCACGCCAAAAAGTTTCAGACGACGCTGGTCCTGCGGCCCGAGCAGCGCATTCTGTCGCTGGAGGGGGACAGCGGCAAGGGCGGCTGCTGCCACCTTTATTTCGAAGACCGCGTCGTCAACATCGACCTGGCGATCTCGTACCTCGGCGAGGAGCAGGCGCGCGAAAACCTGCGGCAGGACTGCGCGGACAGGACGTTTGAGGACGTGCGCGCCGCCGCCGAAGAGCAGTGGGAGGACTACCTCGGCCGCATCGCCATCGAGACGGATGACGACGCGATGATGCGCTGCTTCTATTCGTGCCTGTATCACACGGCGCTGTTCCCGCACAAGGCGTACGAGCGCACCGCGACGGGCAAGCCCGTGCACTACTGCCCGACCGACGGCAAACAGCACGACGGCGTGCGCTACACCGACAACGGCTTTTGGGACACCTATCGCACCGAGTTCCCGCTGTTGTTCCGCATTGCGCCCGACGAGGCAGCCGAGATGCTGGACGGCTTTTTGTGCGACTACACCGAGGGCGGCTGGCTGCCGCGCTGGCCCTCCATCGGCGAGCGGGGCTGTATGCCCTCCACCCTGCTGGACGCCATTCTTGCCGACGCCGCCGTCAAAGGTGTGCTCAAGGGCCCGTCCCTGCAGACCGCGCTGGCGGGCATGCTGCACCACGCCACCGAAGAGAGCGGCAACCCCGACTACGGCCGCGAAGGGTGCCGGGCGTACCTGCGGTGCGGTTACGTGCCGAGCGAGGAGTGCCGGTCAAGCGTCAACCTGACCGTCGACGCCGCCTACGGCGATTACTGCATCGCCGTCATTGCGGGGCTTTTGGGGCGTGAAGATATCCGCGCCGAGTATCTCAAACGCAGCGAGAACTGGAAAAACCTGTTTGACAAAGAGACGGGCTTTTTGCGGCCGAAGAACCGCAAGGGCGCGTTCCTGCCGAACTTCGATCCCCTCGACTGGGGCGGCGCCTATACCGAGGGCGGCGCGTGGCAGACCACCTTCAGCCCCGTGCACGATCTGGAGGGGCTTGCGGCCCTCTACGGCGGCAAGGAAAAAATGCTTGCCAAACTGGATGAACTCTTCGCGACGCCGCCTGCCTTCAACGTCGGCGCTTATAAGGAAGAGATCCACGAAATGAGCGAGATGGCCGCCGCCGACTTCGGGCAATGCGCCATCTCCAACCAGCCGAGTTTTGCCCTGCCGTACCTGTACGCCGCGCTCGGCGAGCCCGCCAAGACCGAATACTGGGTCGAGCGCATCTGCCGCGAAGCGTTCAGCGCCGCCGACGACGGCTTCCCCGGCGACGAAGATAACGGCGCGACCGCCGCGTGGTACGTGCTGTCGGTCCTGGGCATTTACGACGTTTGCCCCGGCAAAGGCGAAGAGATCCGCATCCGCAAGCTCTGCGACCGCGCCGTGATGCTGGGTCAAGAAATCTGACAAGAGGAGGGCTGCCCATGGCAACCTATATCATCGATTATGAAAACGTCAGTGTGGACGGCATGAAGGGCCTTTCCAATCTGACGGCGGAAGACAATCTCTATATCTTTTACAGCGAAAAGGCCGACCGTATGACCTTCGACCTCTATCGCCGGTTGAGCGAGTGCCGCGCCCGGCAGGAGTTTTTCCGCGCCTCGGTCGGCACGAAAAACGCGCTGGATTTTCAACTCGTTTCCATTCTCGGCTACAAGGTCGCCCGCGATGAAAAGGCGGCGTTCGTCATCGTCTCGCGCGATAAGGGGTTTGACTGCGTGGTCAAACTCTGGGCCAGCCGCGGCGTTACCATTACGCGCGCAACGAGCATCGGCGCGGCGCTGACGGGCGAACCGGCCGAGGAGCCGGTGTCGAAACCCGCCCCGAAGAAGGCGGCCGTCAAAAAAGCCGCCCCGAAAAAAGCCGCGGCGAAGCCCGCTCCGCAGTCCGCCCCGCAACCCGCGGGCGACGCGCTGACCCGCCGGGTCGCCGCTCTGCTCGGCGCCGAAGGCGCCGCTTACGTCGGCGTGGCGGTCGAAGCGCTGCACAGCACGTCGAACAAGAGCGACCTCAACAACTATCTGCTCAAAAAACTCGGCGGCGACAACAAACTGGCGGGCGAACTGTACGGCAAACTCAAGCCCCTGCTCAACGAACACCACGGCGACCGCGGCGAACTGCTCAGCCGCGTGATCGACCCGCAATACGTCAGCGTGGTGCTGGAAGCGATGGACGCCCGCAAAAGCAAAGAGGGCGTGCATAACTACCTCGCCAAAAAGATGCAGGATAAAAAAACCGCGAGCGAGATCTATAAGATCTTGCGCAAAAACCGCTTCCTGGACGACAAGAGTTAAACCCTTGACAAACCCCTTATATTTGGATATAATAATACAGTTTTCAAACGCGATGACGGAGACAGGTCACGACGTTCCCGGCACAGAGAGGGCGCCCGCCGGCTGCAAGGCGCCCCGAACGGACCCGTGACGATTCCCTCCCGAGCGGCTTGTGTGAACGGCTTGCGCCCGGTAATGCAAGACGGTTCGCCCCGTTACCGGCGACAGAGTGCCGCTCTTTGAGCGGAAAACGGGTGGTACCGCGGAGTCAACGGCTTCGTCCCTTGCGGGACGGGGCCGTTTTTATTATTATCACAGAGGTGCAGTATGGAACAACAGCAAATCAAAACCCTGCGCGAGCAGGTCGAAGAAGCGCTGGCGAACGTCCGCTCCAAAGAGGAGTTGGCGGACTTTTGGCAACGCTTTCTCAGCAAAAAGGGCAGCATCCCCGGGCTGATGAAGGGCCTGGGCGCCGTCGCCCCCGAGGAGAGGCCGACCTTCGGCAAAATGGTGAACGAGTTCAAAGAGCAGGTCAGCCGCCGCTATGAGGAGATGGCCGCCAAACTTGAGGCCGCCGAACTCGAGGCGCGCAACCGCGCCGAGGCGGTGGACA
The DNA here is from genome assembly GCA_902796315.1 of Oscillospiraceae bacterium. GTDB lineage: Bacteria > Bacillota > Clostridia > Oscillospirales > Acutalibacteraceae > DTU089. The sequence continues at coordinate 4,943 of CADBON010000115.1, forward strand.
TCACCCTGCCCGCCGTCAAGCGCGAAACGGGCGGTCTGCACCCGATCACCGTCACCAAAAATCAGATGATCGACGTGTTCAGCGGCATGGGGTTCGAGATCTTTGAAGGACCCGAGATCGAGGATGACGACCACAACTTCACGCGCCTGAACGTCGCCAAAAACCACCCCGCCCGCGATATGCAGGACACCTTCTACGTCGCCGAGGATATTTTGCTGCGCACGCACACCAGCCCCGGGCAGATCCGCGTGATGGACAACGAAAAGCCGCCCATCAAGGTGCTGGTGCCCGGCCGCGTCTTCCGCAGCGACAGCGACGCCACCCACAGCCCGATGTTCCATCAGATGGAAGGTCTGGTCGTCGACAAGAACATTACCCTGTGCGACCTGCAGGGCATGCTGGACGAATTCTGCCGCAAGATCTTCGGCAGCGAGGTGCGCACGCGCCTGCGCCCAAGCTACTTCCCCTTCACCGAGCCGAGCGTCGAGGTCGACGTCAGTTGCTTCGAGTGCGGCGGCAAGGGCTGCGCGCTGTGCAAGCACACCGGCTGGATCGAGGTTTTGGGCGGCGGCGTGGTGCACCACAAGGTGCTTGAAAACTGCGGCGTGGACCCGACCGTCTATTCCGGCTTTGCGTTCGGCATTGGCGTCGAACGGATCGCCATGCTGAAGTACGGCATCAACAACATCGGCCTGATGTACGAAAACGACCTGCGCTTTTTGAAGCAGTTTAAGGATTAAGGAGGAGACGGACATGAAAGTACCTTTCAGTTGGTTAAAAGAGTTCGTCGACATCCCCTGCACCGCCGAGGAACTGGAAGAAAAACTGTTCGGCTGCGGCTTTGAGGTGGAAGAACTGATCGACGTCGGCGGCGACATTTCCGGCGTGGTGGTCGGTCTGGTCACCGCATGCGAGCCCATCCCCGACACGCACCTGCATCTGTGCCAAGTGGACGTCGGCGGCAAGACCCTGCAGATCTGCTGCGGCGCCGACAACGTCACCGCCGGCAAAAAATACCCGACCGCCCTTGAGGGCGCGACCGTGATCGCCACGGCGAAGGACCACAAGACCGTGGAGGGCGTCGCCACCATCCACGCGGGCAAACTGCGCGGGTACGACAGTTTCGGTATGCTGTGCAGCGGCACCGAACTCGGTCTGAACGACGACCTTTATCCCGGCGCTGAGGTCAACGGCCTGCTGCTTCTGCCCGACGACGCCGTGATCGGCGCGGACGTCAAGCCCCTCGTCGGCCTGGATGACAAGATCTTTGATATCTCCGTCACCGCGAACCGCGCGGACTGCCAGTCTGTACTCGGGATCGCCCGCGAAGTAGCCGCCATTCTGGACAAACCCCTCAAAATGCCCGCGCTCGACTATGTCGAGACCGCCGCGCCGCTGGACGATTTCGCCATTTCGGTCGAAGCGCCCGACCTCTGCCCGCGCTATCTCGGCCACGGGGTGCGCGACATCACCTTCGGCCAGTCGCCGCAGTGGCTCAAACGCCGCCTGGCGCTGTGCGGCCTGCGCTCCATCAGCAACGTGGTGGATATTACCAACTACGTCATGCTCGAGATCGGCCAGCCGATGCACGCCTTTGATATGGAAACGCTCGAGAGCCGGCAGATCATCGTGCGCCGCGCCCGCGAGAACGAGACCATCGTCACGCTGGACGAAAAAGAGTTCACCCTCAGCCCCGAGAATCTGGTCATCTGCGACGGCAGCAAGCCCGTCGCCCTGGCGGGCATCATGGGCGGCCTGAACAGCGAGATCACCGAGACCACCACCCAGCTTTTGTTTGAGGCCGCCAAGTTCGCGCGCGACAACGTGCGCAAGACCGCCCGCGGCCTGGGGCAGAACACCGACAGCAGCGCCCACTTTGAAAAGGGCATTGCCGAAGTGACCGTGGAACTGGGTATGCAGCGCGCCCTGCACCTGATCGACGAACTCGGCTGCGGCCAGATCGTCAAGGGGCAGTTTGACTGCGACGCCGGCGCGCCGAAAGAAGGCAAGACCTTTACCGCCACGCTCAGCGGCATCAACCGCGTGCTGGGCATCGAGGTGCCCGCGGACGAGGTGCTGGCGATTTTGTCGCGCCTGCAGTTCGCCGTCACCCGCGACGGCGACGTACTGACCGTGACCGCGCCCCGCTGGCGCGAGGATATCGAGGTCGGCGAGCCCGACCTTGCCGAAGAGGTCATCCGCGAATACGGTTACGACCACATCACCCCGACCTTCCTGGCGGCCGCTTCGGTCACCAACGGCGGCTTGAGCGACGCCCAGCAAAAGGCGGGCAAGCTCAAACGCGTGATGTGCGCGCAGGGGTATTACGAAACCTCGACGCTGGCCTTCTATGCCGACGCCGACCTGGACGCCCTGCATATCGCCGCCGACGCGCCCGAGCGTACGGTGATCCGTCTGTTGAACCCCATCTCGTCCAACCTGACGATCATGCGCCCGCTGCTGGCGCCCTCCATGCTCCGCGTGGTGGTCGACAACCTCAAAAAGGGCAACGAGAGCGGCCGCCTGTTTGAACTGGCGAATATCTACGTGCCGAAAGCCCTGCCCGTGACCGAACTGCCCGACGAGATCATGCACCTCGGGTTTGCCGCTTACGGCGAGGGCGAGACCTTCTTCACCGTCAAGGGCACGCTCGAAGGGCTGGCCGCCGCGTTCGGCGTGACCTTCACCTATGAGCGCGCGCAGGACGTGCCGTACCTGCACCCCGGCATTGCCGCCGCCGTGTACTGCAACGGTCAGAAAGTCGGCACGTTCGGAAAACTTGCCAACGAAGTGACCCGCGAACTGGATCTGCCAAAAGACAGCAAAGAGAATCACGACATCTTCCTCGGCGAACTCGATTACGCCGCCCTTTCCGCCCTGTTCCCGCAGACGGTGCGCTACCGCCCGATCAGCGAGTTCCCGGCGGTCACCCGCGACCTGTCGCTGGTGGTGGACGAAGCGCTGACCTGCGGCGCCCTGACCGCCGAGATCCGCGCGGCGTGCCGTCAGCTCGGCGACGTGGAACTGTTTGACGTCTATCGCGGTCTGCAGATCGGCGCGGGCAAAAAGAGCATGAGTTTCAAACTCACCTTCACCGCCGAAGACAAACCGCTGGAGGCCGACGAGATCGAACGCTTCATCAAAAAGATCCTCGGCAACCTCAAATTCAAACTCGGCGCGGAGATCCGCTGACACGTTCTGCGATTTTAACCCACACCCAAAACAAAAGCCCAACCGATGAAAACCGGTTGGGTTTTGCTTTTTGTCGAACGTCAGGAAAGGTCTTTCAGCGCGGCGTCGTCAAGATCGGCAAGGGCGCTCTCCGTAAACCGGAACGTATACTTACAGGCCATATTTCCCCCTGATTTCGTCCAGCGCC
>CADBON010000116.1 GCA_902796315.1 Oscillospiraceae bacterium
CGCAGCGCTTTCGTTTTTAGGTCTTTGCCGCAAGGCGGGCCGCCTCGCTATCGGCCATGACGCCGCCGTCGACACTCTCGTCCGGCACCGCTCGAAACTGGTGCTGCTGGCGAGCGACGGGTCGCCGCGATTGGCGGAAGAGGCGCGTCGCCTGTGCGAACGGCACGGCGTACCGCTGCTGCGAACGCCGTACACGATGCGCGAATACGAGGCCGCCATCGGCAAACCCGCAGCCATTTACTCCGTCACCGACGACGGATTTGCAGAGAAACTTCAACAGAAATTCGGGGAGGAATTACATGGTAACGAAACTTAAAGTCAGCAATGTTGCCAAGGACTTCGGAATGACGGGCAAGGAAATGATTGAACTTCTTGCCAAGTATTTTGACGAACCCAAAAAGACGCAGACGGCTCTTGATACCAAAGAGCTTGACGTCATTTTCGACGCGCTGACTCAGCAGCACGAGGTCGCCAGCTTTGACGCGTACTTCGCCATGCAGAAGCCCGTGGAAAAGAAAAAACCGAAGGCCAAGGAAGACAAGGCCGACAAAAAGGACGAACAGCCCGCCAAGGACGAAAAAACGGCCAAAGCGGGGAAGGGCGACAAGACCGCCAAAACCGCCAAAACCGCCAAGGAAGACAAGGCGGCCGACAAACCCGCCGATAAAAAGGCGGAAAAGCCGCACGGCAAGTCCGACCCCAACCCCTTCAAAAAGCGCGAAAAGAAGAACGACGGAACTTTCGTCGCCCGCACCAAGGGCGAAATGCGCACCGTCGACACCCGCAGCGACAACGTGCAGCTTGACAAGTACAACGAGCGCTACGAAAACATCGCGCCCGCCCGCTCCATCAGCGACAATTCCGTACACAAGCAAAAGCTCAAACAGAAAAGTCAGCAGTATCGCCGCCAGCAGGGGATGCGTTCGCATAAGCGCGAGACCGAGGCCGAGCGCATGAAGCGTATCGAGGCCGAGCGCGCGCAAAAGACGCTCGTCATCACCGTGCCCGAAGAGATCACCGTCAGCGCCCTCGCCGCTATGCTCAAACGCACCGCCGCCGAGGTCGTCAAAAAACTGTTCTCACTCGGTATGATGGCAACGGTCAACCAGACCATCGATTTTGAAACGGCCGAGATCGTTGCGACCGAACTCGGCGCCAAGGTCAAAAAAGAGGTCGTCGTCACCATCGAAGAGCGCATTATGGACACCAGCGAGGACGCCGAAGAGGATCTGCTGCCCCGCGATCCCGTCGTGTGCGTCATGGGTCACGTCGACCACGGCAAGACCTCGATCCTGGACGCCATCCGCAACACCTCCGTCACCGATACCGAGGCGGGCGGCATCACCCAGCACATCGGTGCTTCGCGCGTTTCGATCAACGGCAAAAACATCACCTTCCTCGATACGCCCGGCCATGAGGCGTTCACCGCCATGCGTGCCCGCGGCGCCATGTCCACCGACATCGCCATCCTGGTCGTCGCGGCCGACGACGGCATCATGCCGCAGACCATCGAGGCCATCAACCACGCCAAGGCGGCCGGCGTTTCCGTTATCGTAGCCGTCAACAAAATGGATAAACCCGACGCTTCGCCCGAGCGCGTGATGCAGCAGTTGACCGAGTATGACCTCGTGCCCGAGGAATGGGGCGGCGACGTGATCGTGGTTCCCTGCTCCGCCAAAACGCATATGAACATCGACAAGCTGCTCGAAAGCGTTCTGCTTGTCGCCGAGGTCAAGGAATTGCGCGCCAACCCGAACCGCGCCGGTAAGGGCATCGTGATCGAGGCGCGTCTCGAAAAGGGCCGCGGCCCCGTCGCCACGCTGCTGGTGCAGAACGGCACCGTCCATACGGGCGACACCATCGTTGCCGGTACCGCCGTCGGCCGCGTCCGCGTGATGACCGACGACAAGGGCAATCGCGTCAGCGAAGCGGGCCCGTCCATCCCCGTTGAGATCACCGGCCTTGCCGACGTTCCCGTCGGCGGCGACCAGTTCGACTGCGTCAGCGATGAAAAACTCGCCCGTGAACTTGTCGAACAGCGCAAGGCCAAACAGAAAGAGGAAGAGTTTAACGCCTTCCAGAAGGTCACGCTCGACAACCTGTTCGATTCCATCAACGAGGGCGACCTCAAGGAACTCAACATCATCGTCAAAGCCGACGTGCAGGGTTCCGTCGAAGCCGTCCGTCAGAGTTTGGAAAAACTCTCCAACGACGAGGTCAAGGTCCGCGTTATTCACGGCGGCGTCGGCGCTATCAACGAGAGCGACGTCATGCTTGCCAACGCCTCCAACGCCATCATCGTCGGCTTTAACGTCCGTCCCGACAGCGTCGCCCAGGCCAATGCCGAACGCGACAAGGTCGAAATGCGTATGTACCGCGTCATCTACGACTGCATCGAAGAGATTCAGGCGGCCATCAAGGGTATGCTCGCGCCGAAGTATCACGACGTCGACCTCGGCAAGGCCGAAGTCCGCAACGTCTTCAAACTTTCCAGCGCCGGCACCATCGCGGGCTGCTATGTGACCGACGGCAAGGTCAGCCGCAACGCCAAGATCCGCGTCGTGCGTGACGGCATCGTCATCGCCGAGGACAATATCGCCTCGCTCAAGCGATTCAAAGACGACGTCCGCGAAGTCGCGACCGGCTATGAGTGCGGCATCGGCCTTGAAAAGTACAACGACATCAAAGAGGGTGACGTGTTTGAAGCATACGTCACCGAGGAGATCGCCCAATGAGCACCTATAAGCAAAGCCGTACCGCCGAGGACATCAAGCGCGAAATTGCCGCCGTTCTCCGCGACCTGAAAGACCCGCGCGTGGCCGACCATATCATCAGCGTCGCCCGCGCCGAGGTTTCGGGCGACCTGTCGTACGTCAAGGTGTACGTCAGCGCGGTCGAAGGGCTTGCGGTCGCCAAAGACGCGGTCAAGGCGCTGACGGGCGCGGCGGGTCTTGTGCGCCGCACCGTCGGTCAGAACCTCGGCCTGCGCAAAGCGCCGGAACTGAAGTTCGTGGCGGACGACTCGATCGAACACGGCATGGACATCGTCAAAAAGCTGGAAAAGATCTCCGGCGAACTGGCCCAAACGGCCGCGGCCACGGGTGAGGAAGCCCCCCGGGAGGATTGACGGTATGCGGATAGACAAACAACAGTGCGCGGAACGGTTGCTGGCGCACGACGAATTTACCGTGCTTTCGCACGAGCACCCCGACGGTGACACGCTCGGCTGTGCGTTCGCGCTCTGCGCGGCGCTGAAGATGCTCGGCAAAAAGCGGGAATTCCGCTGCGGCGATACCGTTCCCCACGACTTTTCCTTTTTGACCGACGGGTTCCGAAACGACGAGGTACATCATCCCTACGTCGTCGCCGTCGACGTGGCGGACCCGGGTTTGCTCGGCTCTTTGCGGGCGGAATACGGCGACAAGGTCGACCTGTGCATCGACCACCACCCCTCCAACACGCTCTATGCCAAAGAGACCCTGCTGGAAGAGCGCGCCGCCGCCGCCGAGATCCTCTATGAACTCATGCCCCTTCTGGGCGTTGAGCCCGACCGCTACATCCGCGAGTGCATTTATACCGGCGTCAGCACCGACACCGGTTGTTTCCGTTACCCCAACACCACCCCCGCCTCGTTCCGCATCGTTGCGGAGTTGACCGAAAAGGGGATCGACAGCCGCACCATCAATAAGTTGATGTTTGAAACGCGCACCAAATCCTTCCTTGCGCTCGAACTGCTGGCGCGTAAAACGCTTGAGTACCACTGCGACGGGCGCTGTGCGATCATCACCGTCACCAACGATATGTTCCGCGAAAGCGGCTCGGACGAGAGCGAATGCACCCCCATCACCGCTCTGCCCCGTCAGATCGAGGGCGTGCGCGTCGGCGCCGTTTTCAAACAAAAACCCGACGGCACCTTTAACGTTTCGGTCCGTACCGACGGTGATATCGACGCTTCCGCCATCTGCAAAAAACTCGGCGGCGGCGGCCACCGCGGCGCCGCGGGCTGCAGCGTCGACGATTACGAAGACGGCAAGGCGCGCCTTTTGACCGAGATCGCCGCTGCCCTGAACGCACAATGACGGGTTTTGTTGCGCTGGATAAGGAGGCGCAGCTGACCTCCTTCTTTGCCGCCCATCTCGTCGGGAAGATCCTCGGCGAAAAGAAGTGCGGCCATACGGGCACGCTTGACCCGAACGCCACGGGTGTATTGCCCATCGCGCTGGGCGGCGCCACGCGGTTTATTTCCTTGCTGCCCGACCATACCAAACGGTACGAAGCGACGTTCCGCACCGGCCTTCGCACCGACACGCTCGATATTTGGGGCACCGTCACCGAGCAAAGCGGCAAAACCGCCTCCCCCGACGAGGTGCAGGCCGTGCTTCCGCAGTTTCGCGGCAGCATCCTGCAGACCCCGCCGATGGTTTCCGCTCTCAAAAAGGACGGCGTTCGCCTCTATGACCTTGCACGGCAGGGGATCGAGGTCGAACGCGAGAAACGCCCCTGCGAGGTGTTCTCGCTGGAGGTCACGCCTCTCCCGTCGGGCGATTATACGCTTGTCTGCGAATGTTCCGCGGGCACCTATATCCGTTCGCTGGTCGACGATATCGGCACGGCGCTCGGCTGCGGTGCGACGCTGACCGCTCTGCGGCGTACGGCCGCCTGCGGCGTGTCTGTTGACCGCTGTGTCACGCTCGACGACCTGCGTCGGGCGGCTGCCGACGGCGGCGTTTCCGTCCTGCCCACCGACGAACTGCTTGCCGCCTATCCCGCCGTGACCGTGACCGACGGTCAGGCGCGGCGTTTCGCCAACGGCGGCGCGTTGATGCGCGACCGCGTGAACTGCGGCGACGCCCCCGGTTATCGGCGCGTGTACGCGCCGGACGGCCGCTTTCTCGGCTTGGGCGAAGTCGGACAGAACGAACTGACTGTGAAAAGGGTTTTTCGGAACGATGAATGAAACGGCAAAAACAAACGGCGTGCTGCTTGCGCTTGGCACGTTCGACGGCCTGCACACCGGTCACAAACGGGTGCTGACCGCCGGCAGCGCCGCCGAGGGCGCGCGCGTGGCGCTGCTGTTTCGTGAGCACCCGCTCAAGGTGCTCACGGGCGACGCTCCGGGCGAACTGCTGACCGCTTCCGCCCGTGACGCCCTGCTGCGAAAATGGGGCGTCACCCCCGTGTTTTGCGATTTTGCCGCCCTGCGGGAGGAATCGCCGCAGGAGTTTTTTGAAAACGAGATCCTCGGCCGCTGTCATGCGACGGCGGTCAGCTGTGGCTTTAACTACCGCTTCGGTAAGGAGGCCGCGGGCGACGTGACGCTTCTTCGGAGCTTGTGCGCCGCGCACGGTCTTGCCCTCCACGTAGCCGAACCCGTACTGTACGGCGGCGCCCCGGTCAGTTCCACGCGCATCCGCGAAGCGCTGCGGGCGGGCGATCTGCCCGACGTGACCGCTATGCTCGGGCGCTATTTCTGCTACGCCTTTCCCGTCGTGCATGGCGACGAGCGCGGGCGCTTGCTCGGCTCGCCGACCATCAACCAGTTTTTTGCCCCGGGGTTTCAGGTGCCGCGGTTCGGCGTGTACGCCTCGTTCACATACGTGAACGGCCGCCGCTATCCCTCCGTGACCAATATCGGCGTGCGGCCGACGGTCGGTGCGGGCGGCGTACGAAGCGAGACCAACATTCTCGGCTTCGACGGCGACCTGTACGGCCGTACCGTACCCGTGACGCCCGTGGCGTATTTGCGCGGCGAGCGGCGCTTTGCATCCTTCGACGAACTTTCGGCGCAGATCGCGGCGGACCGTGAAGCCGCTCTGCAAATCCTCGAAAAGGAGACGGATCATGAACTTTACCCATTCGATTAAGATCGCCCCGTCGATTCTTTCGGCGGACTACGCCTCGCTACGCGACGAATCGGAGCGTGTGCGCCTTGCGGGAGCGGATATGCTGCACGTCGACGTGATGGACGGGCACTTCGTACCTAACATCACCATCGGCCCCGCCGTCGTGAAATCGCTGAACAAAGCGACCGAAATGCCGCTCGACTGCCATCTGATGATCACCGACCCGCTCGATTACGTCGAGGCGTTCGCCAAAGCGGGTGCGGATCTGATCTCCTTCCACGTCGAGAGCCGTTCCGATATTGCCGCGACCATTGCCAAAATCAAAAGCGCGGGGGCTCTGCCCGCGCTCGTTCTGAAACCCGGCACCCCCGCCTCGGCGGTGGAACCCTATTTGCGCGATCTCGCGCTCGTGCTGGTCATGACCGTTGAGCCCGGCTTTGGCGGGCAGAAATTTATGAGCGATATGCTGCCCAAGATCCGCGCCATCCGTGCGATGGCCGACGCGGTCAATCCCGACCTGCTGCTTGAAGTCGACGGCGGCATCGTTCCCGACACCGCCAAACTGTGTGTGGAAGCGGGCGCCGACGTGCTTGTCAGCGGCAGTTACCTCTTTGGCGCGACGGACGTCGCGGCCGCGGTCGCCTCACTTCGCTGACGCGCCGAGCGGTTCGCCGTTCTCTAACAGCCGCCCTGTCTCGATCGGCGGGCGGAACGACGCGTCGCCGAATTCTCCCAGCCGGAACGCCAGCACCTGCGCGCAGGCCGGCTGCGGGTACAGCACCGCGTAATACGCGCCGTTCAGACGGTAGGTCTCCCAACGGCGCAGACGGTCGACGTTCTCTTTCAGCAATTTGCGCGCCGTCAAAAAGGCGTCTGCGTCGAGCGCTTGAAAAACCAGCGGTTCGTCCTCTTTTTTCAAGATCATCCGCTTTTTGGCCTTCCCGTCGGCCGGCGCGCCGGAAAAGCACAGCACACAGCCGCCATCTTCCGACGGCGCGGCCTCGATCAACAGCCGCCCGTCCGTTTCCGGACTGCGGCCGAGCGACCGCTTGACGCGGTCCAAAATCGTCCAGATAACGCGGCGCGTTTCCACGCTGCGATAGTCGAGCGCTTCATACGTGATGTCCATTTCACGCATATCCTCGGCTGTCAGTTCCACGACA
>CADBON010000117.1 GCA_902796315.1 Oscillospiraceae bacterium
ACTGGGCGAGGTTTGGGAGGACGCCAGCAACAAAATCAGCCACGGCGGACGCCGCCGCTACCTGCTGGGCAAGCAGTTGGACAGCGTAATGAACTACCCCTTCGCCAACGCGATCCTCGATTTTCTGCTCACGGGCAGCGCCGAGGAGTTCACCGAGACGGTACTGACGATCTGCGAGAATTACCCCAAGCCCGTTCTCGACTGCCTGATGAACCACATCGGCACGCACGACACGGCGCGCATCCTCACCCGCCTCACACGGCCGGATCTCGCATCCAAACCGCGCGAGGTGCAGGCGCAATACCGCATCAGCGAGGAAGAGAAGGAGCGCGGCGTGCGCCTTTTAAAAGAGGCCACGGTACTGCAGTACACCCTGCCGGGCTTTCCGTCGATCTATTACGGCGACGAGGCGGGCATGAGCGGCGGCAGCGACCCGTTCAACCGCGCCTTCTTCCCCTGGGGGCGCGAGAACGCCGACCTTACCGACTGGTACCGGCGGCTGGGCAAACTGCGCCGGCGCCTTTCGTGCCTTGCGGACGGCACGTTTCGCTCCTATTCGGCAATGCTGTCGTGCGTCGCCTACGTCCGCGAAAACGCGACGGAAAAACTGTTTGTCATCAGCAACCGCAACGAGAACGACATCACCTACAACCTGCCCGCCGAATTTCAGAACGGGCGCGAACTGCTGACGGACGCCTCGGTCTGTTACGACGTTCCCGTTCCCGCCTGCGGCAGCGCGCTGGTTTACAAACGGAAATAACGCACGAAGAAAGAAAAAACACGGCAATGAGCAATCCCGATAAGAAAGGTTTTCACCACGCGATTTGTTGTGAGTAATTGCGTATTCAAGCAAACAAGCTGAGGTAAACGACACTTTCGTTTTCCTCAGCTTGATTTTTATGAATTGACGGCTGCGCCGTCATGATTTGCCGCAGAAGGCGGCATGAATTGGCTTCGCCATGAATGGAATTGCTCTTTTATGCCCCGTAGGGCAATTCATGCACACAACAGAAGAAATCATCTTTACGTTCTCTTCGGCGACAATGATAAAAAGGTTAAAAAACTCCTTAACTGTGTTACCCCAAATCGCTAAAAGCTCAACCGAAAATACCAATGGCAGTAAATAATTGGAACAAACGCAAAAGCAAGCACCGCTGTGAAGCGGTGCTTGTTATATCTTTCAACTATGATCTTTGCAACAGCTTAAACCCTGCAATCTGCAACCGCCATTGCACAATTTGAAGTGCTCGCAGTTTTTACAGTTTTCACTATGCCGTGCATTTCTAAAGGCAACGATCCTTTCATTATACAGCCAATCATCCTGAGTCATTGTATCTGCATCAAAAAAAGTCTCGCTCCAGAATGAACAGGGCTTTACCTTGCCGTCAACTGTAATGGCAATATAAGCATTTCCACCCTGGCAGCCGTTTGTATCGAGGTAATAGAGCAACTTTTTCGACATTGCACCATATTCTAAAAACTCCTGAACTGCAGAACAGTCACACATCACTTTTAACCTATATTTTTTACCAAACTGATAAATGTCCTCAAAAATACTACGATAATCATCGTCAATAGACATATCATTTATGCCTTTGTTCTTTTCCGTGTGCTTATACCTAAGGCACAATACCCTTTGGAATCTCAATGATTTTGCCCACTTGAAAACACTATCAATATGGGGAACTGTATCAGTGGAGAGCAACAGATTCAACCCGATTTGTTTAACCCCTGCTTTTTTGAGCAACAATACTGCATTTTCAACTTGCTCTTTATCCTTCATTGCATGAAGGCTTAGATGGATATTGCCAAAAATCTTCATTTTTTCTGCAAGAGCGGCAGTCATATTTACCCCGTTGGTAGTAATATTCGGCAAAACATTTTTGCTTCTTGCATAGGCAGCAAGTTCAAAAAGCCTCGGATGTAAAGTTGGCTCACCGCCTCCAAAAGAGATTGAAAAGACATTCATTTTTGAAAGATTGTCAATTATCCTTTTCGCCTTTTCAAAATCCATATCGCATTTATCATCGGCAATTGTTGTGTTGTAACAACCCTTGCAGAACAGATTGCACCTTGTTGTCAGTGCGAAATGTGCGTCCATGGGAAAGCTGAAAATACCCTCAGGCAGAATGATATTGTTCTCGTTTTTAATTCTCATCAGCTTCGCAGTGTCTTTGTTAAGGTAAGCAACATAACCGGGCTTTTCACTGAACACAAGCCCTCCGAAGCTCTCGGGTCTGACTTTTCTTATAGTTTTCATTACAGCCAGTCAAAAAGAAGCATAAAGACGAAACCGATTCCTGCAGCTGCTAATGAAAACAGAAAAACAAACAAAAAAGAATAACCGAATAAAGCCCGCGCATTCACCTTTTTTTCCTTATCTTCTTTGTTAACGGTTTCTTCTTCAGTTTTTTCACCATCGGTAGTTTTTCCTTTTAAAACCACTTTAATTGCTGCAATGAATGCAAAGTAGATGATCAAAAACGGTGTTGCAGCGCAATAGATATACCCGATTAAGGATATAAAGCCACCTGTATAAATGAACCCCCAATACGTATACACTATCGTCAGTACTATAGTAGCAACAGCTGCTACCGGAATATAGTAATAATGCAATGCTTTTTTTAAAGTGTCTGTTTTCAGCAAACCTCTTGGTTTCCTTACCAAAGCAGGAATGATTGTAAGAGGAATATTTGCAATAGCATTGACAAGATATGTGGCTAACAAAATGAAAACATAATAAAACGCAAAATAACCCGAACCTGATGAAAAGTTCGCCATATTAAAAGGGCGTATCTTAAACGGTAATAGTTTTTTCACAGCAAGCCGTGTCCTTTCTTTTTTATATAGGTTTTATTAGGTTTTATTCGGTCGTGTAGTTGTCGAAATACCCCTGAATATAGACGATGGGCGTTCCCTTGTCGCCGCTGCCGCTGGTGAGGTCGCACAGCGAGCCGATCAGATCGGTCAGGCGGCGGGGCGTGGTGCCTTCGCCCGCCATCTTGCCGACAAGACTGCCCTCTTTTTTGCGGATCTCGCCCTTGATGGCGTCGCGCAGGGCTTCGCCCGAGAGGTCGGCAAAGTCGTTATCGGCGAGGTATTTGAGTTTCAGTTCATTGGGCGTGCCCTCAAGGCCGGCGGTATAGGCGGGTGAAACGACGGGGTCCGCCAGTTCCCAGATCTTGCCGACCGGGTCCTTGAACGCGCCGTCGCCGTAGACCATGACTTCCACGTGCTTGCCGGTGCGTTTGAGCATTTCGGCCTGAATGCCGTCCACAAGGGGCTGGCAGTCGCGCGGGAACAGTTTGACGCGGTCGTCGGTCGCCTTGTTGGTGCCCAAAAGACCGTAATCGGCGTTGAAGCCGCTGCCGTTGACGGGCGCGGTCAAGATCTCATCCATACCGAAAACGACCTCGGCGCCGGCGGACTTCAGCAGGCGCTTGGTGCGGGCGCGGGTGTGGATGTCGCAGGGAATGACCGCCTTGGTGTACTGCAGGATCGCGCGCGGGTCGTTGGCGAAAATGACCTCGACCTCGGCGCCGGCGTCGTGGATGACCTCGGAGTAAAATTCGACGTAATCCACGCCGGTAAAGCGGTGTTTTTTGTAGCCGAACAGATCGCGGTACTGCTCAAGCGTCAGCACGTCGCGGTAGGGATCGACACCCTTGGCCTCGACTTCGTCCTCGTCGATTAGGTGGTTGCCGACTTCATCCGCCGGGTAGGAAAGCTGCAGGACGATTTTTTCACAGCCCTTCGCGATACCGCGCAGGCAGACGGAAAAGCGGTTGCGGCTGAGAATGGGAAAGACGACGCCGACCGTGCCGCCGCCCAGTTTGGCGCGCACGTCCGCGGCAATGTCGTCCACGGTCGCATAGTTGCCCTGCGCACGGGCCACGATGGCCTCGGTCATGCAAACGATGTCGCGGTCACGCACGGTGAAACCGTCGCTTTCGGCGGCGGCCAGCACGCAGTCCACGACCAACTTCTGCAAATCGTCCCCCTCACGGATGATGGGGGCGCGGATGCCCCGCGATACGGTTCCTGTCAATCGGCTCATAAAAAAGCACCTCTTTCATTCAATTAAAATTCCATGGAATTGAAAAACAGAATCGGGAATTCTTCGTCGGCGTTCAAATCGACCGTCGTGATCGGCGGCAAGTTCGCCGCGCCGCCGAGCAGGGCGCGCACAGCGCCCGCAAGGGCGGTATTGCCGACCGCCTCGGCTTTGGCGACAAGTTCCGGCGGCAGCAGTCCGACAGCCGCCGCCTTTTCGGGCGACAGAGCGGCGCCGAAACCGCCCGCAAGCCAAACGCGGTCGACGTCGTCGCAGGTGACGCCGGCGCGTTTCATCAGCACCTTGAGCCCCGCCGAAACGGCGCCCTTTGCAAGCTGTACCGCGCGGACGTCGCCCTGCAGCAGCCGCAGGGAGGGCGTGACGGGGAAGCCCTCGTCAAAATACGGGGGTTGCAGAAGGCCGCTTGCATCCATCGCGCCGGTACGCAGCAGTTCCGCCAGCAGCGCCACAACGCCCGAACCGCAAAGGCCGACCGGTTCCGCGTTGCCGACGGTGACGACCCGCGGCACGTCGCCGCCGAGCGTCACGTCGCAGACAGCGCCCTCGATACTGCCGCAGCCGCACGAAAGCGCGCCGCCCTCAAAGGCGGGACCCGCCGCCGCGGAGGCGGCAAAAACGCCGTCACGCCCGCCGACGGCCAGTTCGGCGTTGGTGCCGAGATCGAGAAAAACGCCGACGCCGCTGCGTTCGGCAAAGCCGCAGACCGCAAGGCCCGCGAGCGCATCCGCGCCGAAAAACGGACCGGCGGGGGGCGGCACCGTGACCGAAGCGGCCAGCCCCGGCGTGCCGAACAGAGTCGCGGCGTCCGCCGTAAAGGGCGCGTTATCAAACGGTTCAAACGGATACTGCGCCAGCGGCGCACAGTCGAAGCCGGTAAAGAGTTGGCACATGGCGGTGTTGCCGACGACGGTGACGGCTTTCAGCCGTTCCGTTCCGACGCCCGCCCGTTCACAGAGGGTACGCAGGCCGCGCAGGACGTCACCGCGCACCATTTCGGTCAGTCGCGGCTGTTCGCCCCGTTCGCAGGCGTGCACGCGTGAGAGCACGTCTGCCCCGTAGGCGCGCTGTGAATTGAGAAGCGAAGCGGTGCCGACCACGGCGCCCGTTTGTAAATCCACAAGCGCAAACGCGAGCGTGGTGGTGCCGATATCCACGGCGGCGCCGAGGTCGCCGTTTGCGGGGGGCGCGGCGGTCGCGGCAAGTCCCTGCACGGTGAACGGCTTTTGCGCGGGCAGCGTGACGGACAGATCATCCGTCAGCGTGAGCGCACAGGCAAGGCGGCGTCCCGCCGCGATCTCTTCCGCGCTCAAATGCGCCCTGTCGGCGGCGGTAACGGGCGCGTCGCCCGCCGTCACCGTCACCTGACAGCGACCGCAGCGGCCCGCGCCGCCGCATAGACCGCCGCTGAAAAGCCCCGCCCGCGTCAGCGCGGCGAAGAGCGTTTCGCCGGCGTGGGCGACGATTGGGTTGCCGTTTACGGTTACGTTCATACTGCTCCCGGAAAAACTGCCCCGCGAGGGGGCAGAAGCGTCAGTCAGACCCTTTGCGCGGCACCAGGCGGCCGTGATGCGTCGGCTCGACGATCATCGGTACCAGCGGTTCGAAGCGCCGCAGAAAATCAACGAGGGGTTTGACGTGGATGATCTCTTCAAACGAGGTAAAGAGCGAGTCCGCCACATCCTCAAGGCACGGCGAAGAGGAGGGTTTCATCAGCACGTTCTTATCGCCGCGGAAGCGGAAGGTCAGACGCCGCTTGGCAACGGTGCTGACCGGCCGCACGTCCACGATCAGGGCGTCGTCATCCCACCGCGCGGAACAGCAGACCGTATAGGTGCGCCCGCACAGCGTCATTTCGCCGTATTTCAGGCGGCCGTTCATGCCGCACAACACGGTGTTGCGCTCGCCGTTTTCGCTCCACGAGAGTTGACACTCGTCGTCGCGGAAAGTGAAATTGACGTCCGTGATATTGCCGCCGCGACGAATATCCATATAGTTGACCGACAGCGGCACCATGCTGACCGGGTAGCCGATGAGATTCAGCAACAGTTTTTTGCGGAACACGGCGGTGTTGTTGTTCAGCACGGCCTCACGCAGAGGGTGCGTGGAGTTGACCGCCTCATCCAGCGGATAGCGGTCGGCAAGCGCGTCAAAATCCGGCACCGCGGCGGTCTTGGCTTTCTTATCCGGCTCGATAAACGCTTTGGGGAAGTGGCGCCAGATGCAATCGCGCGCGCTCTGCTCGTCGGCGATACCGCCGAAGGAGATGACGATGGCGTCCTCTTTTTCAAACACGATGCCAAACTGCGAGAACATACCGTCGGCGCGGTAACTGTCGGGGTCGCCGCCGCAGCGCCAAAAGCCGTAGCAATAGCCCTGCACGGCGTCAAGAGGAATGCAGGTCGAGTTGTCGGCGTGCGCCGCAGGCGCTTCCTGCGCCCAGGAGGGGGGCAACACCTGACGGTCGCCGAGTTTGCCGCCGTGGGCGTAGCAGAGCATGAGTTTGGCGAGGTCCTCCAACTTAATGAACAATCCCCAGCCGCCTGCTTCCACGCCGTTTTGATCGGTCTCCCAATACGGGACGTCCATTCCCAGCGGTTCAAACAAACGGGGCGTCAAAAACTCGCGCACACTCATCCCCGCCGTACGGACGATAGCGGCGCACAGCATATAAAAGTTCTCGTTCACGTAGCGGAACGTGCCGGGGTCGCCGTACCAGCCGCTCTTGAAAAACAGTTCGACCCAATCGACCTTGGCTTTGTCGGCCAGCACGTCGATGTTCTTACCGCTCGTCATCGACACAAGGTGGCGGACGGTAAGCGCTTGCAGGCGCTCGTCCGTCGGGTCGTCGTACTCGGGAAAGATCTCGATCAACTTGGTGTCAAGCGTGAACAGACCCGCCTCCAGCGCAAAGCCGACCGCCGTGGCGGTGAAGGATTTGCTGACCGAATAGACCTGGTGCGGCGTTCCCGCCGAAAACGGCGCGCGGTAAAACTCGCACGCGACTTTGCCGCCGCGCAGCACCATAAAACTGTGAAAATCCAGTTTATTCTCTTTCATATCTTCGAAAAACTCGACGATCTCTTTTGAATCGACGCCGACTTCTTCGGGGCATTTTGCCCGCTCGAGTGAATAGGCCATTCCAATTCCTCCCGCCGAAAAATCTATACGTTTTTATTATAGACCTTTGCCCGAAAAATGACAAGTGCTTTTGCGCAAAATGACGGCTTTGGGGCGTATTCGCGAGCAAAATCGGTATTTTTCCATTTTTTCAGAACTTTTTCAAAACTATCTGTTATGATGAGAAGGTACAAAACCCGATTCGGCAGGTGACCCGTATGAACGCTTCCGACGGCCGACTCACGTCGGCAAAACGTTTCTTGATCGCACTTTTGGTCGTCGCCCTTGTGATGGCGGCGACGGGCGGCGTGCTGCTTTTGAACGGCGCCCGTCAGGTGCGCGTAACCATTGTCGCGGGTCTGCAACTTCCCGGCGCACCCGTCATTGACAAAACCGTCGCCGAGAGTTACAATACCATTGTTTCCACAGCGAACCTGCTCGCCGAGGCCTATCCCGATCTGGTCACGGTCGGTTCGGCCGGCCAAAGCGCCGCGGGCCGCGATCTGGTGATGCTCAAAGTCGGCACGGGCGACAAAAAAGCGCTGGTGGTCGGCGCGGTGCACGCGCGCGAACACCTGACGACAAAGTTTCTGCTGTGTTTGGTGAACGATTACTGCATCGCCTATCAAACCGGCGCCGCCGTCGGCACGTTCGACGTCAAGACCCTGCTGGAGGCCTATACGCTCTACGTCCTCCCCTGCGCCAACCCCGACGGGCTGGAGATCGTATTCTCTCGCGAGACGCCCGACGAGGGCGTGACCGTCAGCGCGCTTGACGAGTACAAGGCCAACAAGGCGGGGATCGACATCAACCGCAACTTCCCGCTGAACTGGGAGGGGCTGCAAAACGGCGTTACCGCCCCCGCCGATTACTGGTACAAGGGCGCCGCCCCTGCCGACGCGGTCGAAACGCAGGCGCTGATGGATCTGTGCGACGCGAACGACTTTGCCTTTTTGCTCTCGGTACACGTCAAGGGCGACGTTATCTTTTGGGGCAACGATTACGACCCCAGCGGCAGCGCCGCCAGCCGCGATTTTGCAAAAGCCCTCTGCAAGAGTTCCGGCTTTGCGATGACCGACCCGCTGACCGACCCGAACGACTACGCCGGCGGGTTTGAGGATTGGTTTCGCTTCACCTACGGCAGACCGGGCGTCTGCGTGGAACTGGTAGACACGGGCGTCGCCATTCAGCCCTGCGGGAACGCCAACTACGCCGATTTTGACGGCACCGTGCAATACAGCGAAAGTTACACCGTCGTTGCGGCGGCGATGAATTATATGGAAAGCGTTAAGAAAGCCGATGAACCGACAACCGTATCTCGAAAGTAAAAAACTAAGCGCCCTGCTCTTTGCCGGGTGTTTTGCCGTATACTCCGCCTCCTACGTCGGGCGGATCAATCTGTCCGCCGCTATCGCCGACCGCGTTGCGGCGGGTCTTTTCACCAAGGAGGAGGCCGGGCTGATCGGCACGGTGTTCTTTGTGGTGTACGGCTCGTTCCAGATCATCAACGGCGTGCTCGGCGACAAGATCTCACCCTTCGGCATGATCATCGCGGGCACCTTCGGCGGGGCGGTCGCAAACGCCGGCATGGCGTTCTGTTCCACCCACACGCAGATGGCGGTCGTCTGGGGCGTGAACGGCCTTGCGATGTCGCTGCTGTGGGTCGCCATTCTGAAGATCCTTGCGAACATCATCAACGACGATATGCGCCAGCGGGCGTGTCTGAACCTGAGCGCCACCCTGCCGGTCGGATCGGTACTGGCCTATCTGCTGTCGGCCTTTTCGCTGAAGTTTTTGTCGTGGCAGTTTGTCTTTTTGATCCCCGCCGGCATCCTGTTCGCGGTGGCCGTGTTCTTTACGCTCTCGTACCGCGCCGCAAAACCCCACATCACCATGCGCGAGGTGCCCCTGCCCGAAAAGGTCGGGGCAAAAGGGGCAAAGAGCGGCAAACTTCTGCCGCTGTTCGCGGTGTCGGGCCTTTTGCTGGTGCTGCCCGCCGACGTCATTCACGGCGCCATCAAAGAGGGCATCACCACCTGGGAGCCGACTATGATCGCCCAGGTCTTCAACAAATCGGTGTCGCTGTCGACGCTGTCGTCGGTACTGCTGCCCGTGTTTAACCTGACGGGCATTTACCTGATCACCCCCATTTACAAAAAACTCTGCAAATCCAACGAGTTGGTGACCGGCACGCTGATCGTCGCGTTTTCGAGCGTGGTACTGCTGGCGCTGACCTTTCTGCTGAAAAGCGGCGTGCTCCCGCTCGGCGGGGCCGTGGTGATGCTTTCGACCGTGACGATGGCGATGGGCACCTTCAACTATATGATCATCACCTGCGTACCGATGCGGTTCGCCGCGCTCGGCAAGACCGCCACCGTCAGCGGCGTGATGAACGCGACCGCCTACGTCGGCTGTGCCTTTGCTTCGGCCGGCTTCGGCAGTATTTCCGAAAAATACGGTTGGGTGGCCTGCGTGGCCGTGTGGGCGGCGCTCGCGCTCGCCGGCGTGGCGCTGACCGCCGTTGCCGCCCTGCGGTGGAAAAAGTTTATTGCCCGTGACGACACGGCGGCCGCCGAAAGGAGTTGAACCGTGAACGTATTTGATTTTGACAACACCATCTACGACGGGGAAAGCGCCATCGACTTTTTTCTGTACTATCTGAAAAAGGACCCCGCGCTGATCCGCTACCTGCCGTCGGTCGCCGTGGCCATGCACAAATACCGCAAGGGTACCCTCTCGATCGAGCAGGCACTGTCGCAGTACGGCGCCGTCGTCGGGGAGTATTTTGTCGCACACGGCGGCGTGGGTGACGAGATCGAGGATTTTTGGGACCGCCATATGAAAAAGATCAAACCGCTGTATGCGGAACTGCGCAGCGAGGACGATCTGGTGATCTCGTGCTCGCCCGAGTTTTCGCTTGACGTCGTCTGC
The DNA here is from genome assembly GCA_902796315.1 of Oscillospiraceae bacterium. Classification (GTDB taxonomy): domain Bacteria; phylum Bacillota; class Clostridia; order Oscillospirales; family Acutalibacteraceae; genus DTU089. The sequence continues at coordinate 10,124 of CADBON010000117.1, forward strand.
AAACGGCTGGGCATCGGGCGCTATATCGGCACCGTCGTCGATGAAAAAACGGGCGAGTTCGTGCGGCTGTGCTTCCGTGAAAACAAGGTCAAGGCCTTTGAGGAACTGTACCCCGGTCAGACCATTGACAAATTCTATACCGATTCCGTAAACGACACGCCGCTGATCGAGATCAGCCGCGAGGCCTTTCTCGTCAAGGGCAACAAGGTCACGAAAATCAAATAATAAATAAACGCCTTCGTGCATACAGTAGCACGGAGGTGTTTTTATGACAGACGAAAAAAAGGCAGGGCTTGTACCGCAGAACTGTATTTTGGAGGATCGCCGCAAACTTTCGGTCAGCGGCGTGAGCGAAGTGGGCGGGTTTGACGACACGTCCGTCACCGCCGTGACCGAGTGCGGCGATCTGACCGTGCGCGGCGAGGGTTTGCACATTACCAAACTGTCGCTTGAGGTGGGCGAGCTGAATATCGAGGGCACGATCGAGGCCCTGCAATATACCGACCGCGAGCCGAAAAGCGGCGGCTTTTTCGCGCGCGTGTTCCGCTGATGTATTCCGTTCCCGGCTCCGTTCAACTCACGGTCTTCCTCACGTCGCTCGGCGTGGGGTTTCTGTTGGGTATCGGGTACGACGTCTTTCGCGCGGTGCGGCTTGCCGCGGGCGGAGGACGTGCGGTGACCGCCGCGGCGGACGTGCTGTACTGCCTGGTGTGCGGTGCGGCGACCTTTTTGTTTCTGATGGCCGCCAACAAGGGCGAGGTGCGCGGCTACGCCCTTGTCGGTGAACTGTTGGGCGCCGCCTTTTATTACGTGGCGCTGGGGCCGCCCGCGAAGCGCGCGGGCGAGAAAGCGGCCGCCCTGCTGCGCCGCTCGGTCGGACTGCTGGCACGTGCGCTTGCGGCGCCGTTTCGCCTGCTTTGGCGCGGCGTTTGTGCCGTGTCGGAAAAAACGCGAAAAAATCTCGCAAAAACTCGCAAAAATGAACAAAAAATCAGAAAAAAACTCTTGCCAAAAATAAAATTATATGTATATAATTTATTCGGTACGTTTTTTCATTAAATCCATCCGGGAAAGGCGGGAACGGAATTGTCGGCCAAGCGAACGAAACGCAGGAAGGGGCTCAAGCCCTCCAGCGTCATCGTGGCTCTGTTGTGCGCGGCTCTGCTCGTGTACTTCGGCTACCTGTACGTGTCCACCATTCGCCAAAACAACGCCAACAAGGCGCGTCTGGCGGAACTGGAAAGCATCAACGCCAGTATGTCGGTTGAGAATTCGCTGCTGCAGGAACAGCAGAAGAACGCCAACGAGGAACAAATTATGGAAGAACGCGCCAGAGAAAACGGGTACGTCGACCCGAACGAACGGGTCTATGAGGACATTACCCCCACCGAGTAAATTCCAATCAATGAGGTACGTATGGCTGTAGAAATCGGAGAAGTAGTAAAAGGCAAAGTTACCGGCATCACCAACTTCGGCGCGTTCGTCGAGCTGCCGGACAAAACCACGGGCATGGTGCATATCTCGGAGGTATCCAACACCTTCATCAAAGATATCCACGAAAAGCTTGCCGTCGGCGACGAGGTCACCGTCAAGGTGCTGGAGGTCAACGACAAAGGCAAGATCGCCCTCTCCATCAAAAAGGCGCTGCCCCGCGAAGAGGGCGAGCAGAAACAGCCGCCGCGTGACCGCGGCCCCAAGCCGCGCCGCTCACAGCCGCAGGTATGGACGGGCGTTCAGCAGAAGCAAAGCAGCGACAACATGAGCTTTGAAGATATGATGGCCCGCTTCAAATCCACCAGCGACGACAAAATGAGCGACCTCAAAAAGAACTTTGTATCGAAACGCGGCGCCGGCACCCCCAAGCGCGGCGGCCGCGGATAACCGAAACAGCACAAAAAAAAGAGCCGACCATGCGGTCGGCTCTTTCGTTTTGCGTTTTATTCAAGTTCCAGCAGTTCGGCGGGGTTTTGGAAGATCTCGCCGAGGCGTTTGAGGAAGGGCTGTACCTCGCCGAAATCGAGGGCGCGGTGGTCAAAGCAGACGGCCATCGGGAGGACGGTGCGGATCTCGACCGTATCTTTGCCGTTCTCGTCCGTCATAACGACGGGCTTTTTCTGCAGGGCGCCCAGGCCGATCGCGCAGACCTGCGGGGGGATGATCATCAGCGTTTCGAGGAAACCGGGCACGGTGCGCGACACGGCGCCGATGTTGGAAACGGTGATGGTACCCTGCTTGAGGTCCTTGTAGGTGATGCGCTCCTCTTCGGGGATGGCGTGATAGAGTTTTTTTGCCTTGCCCTTGAGCAGGTTGATGCGGTGGCGCGGGTTGGTCTTGGAACCGTACAACCGCTGAACGGCGTGGATCACGTGGCCGTGTTTGAGTTTTTCGAGCGTGTCGTGCAGCGAAATGTCGTACAGCGCTTCGTGGAGGTTGGTATTCTCGAGCCGGCGGTTGATTTCGGCGGAATAGTCGGCAATCTCCTGCAAAGAGCGGTTGCCCATATCCTTCATGGTGATGGTCATCATATTGCCGTCGGGCAGCGACCACGGGACGGAGATGTCGACGTTGTCGAAAACGGTGAGCTTGCCGCGGACGAGTTTGCTTTCAAATTTGAGATGGGCGTTGACGAGCGGATCGGCCTTGACGGCGCAGGCGATCGCCTTCAGGATAACGGCGTTGAGGGTGATGGGGTTTTTGGCCGGGTCCTGTTTGACCTTGAACTCTTTGAACGCGGCCACGAAGTCGGTAACGTCCGGCTCATAGAGATAACTGACGTGGGGAATGTTTTGCCAACTCTCGGTGGTCATGTTGGCGACGATTTTGCGCTGAATGTCAAAACGGGTGACGTCTTTGATGGCCATGTGCTTTCCTCTTTCTCATGTTTAACAACAATTAATTGCAGTATAATTATATCAAAGCATATTGTCTCTGTCAATTCTCTTCACCCCCGTCGGGCAACTTTCGTAAAGTTCCACAAAACAGAGGGTTTTCAAAAAAACGCATTTCATAATTTCCGCAAAATATTTTGAACCGTCTGTTAATTTTCTGTTGCGGAACGCAGCAAAAAAACGCGAAAACGGGCGGCAAGCCCTTGTTTTCATCCGACATTTATGGTAAAATATAGGATATATTTTTGTAAGAAGATTTCTATGCCCTTTTCGGGCATACTAACCGGAGAACGCCATGGAACTTTTGGACAAGATCCTCATAAAACTGCATATCCGAAAGCCCCACCCCCACGGCCGCGACGCGCGCACCCTGCCGCCGCCGGTCGCCGAGGCGCTCGCCGGCGAGGGGCTGGACACGTCGTCGCTGATCACCTTCTTCAAAAGCGATATGGTCGCCTTTGACCGGTTCGGCGACGTGTACGTGATGCTGGACGAAAAGGGGCTGTATCTGGCGGAGTTTGAAGAGACCGTCGGCCCGCGCCCCAAGAAAAAGCACGGCGGCGACAAGCACGGCCCCGCCTACAAACCGAAACTGCGGCAGCTGATCGCCGTTCCGCTGGAGGACGCGGACGAGCTCTTTACCGAAAAGAACCTCGCCACGGGCCGCCTGACCTACCGCAAGGGTGAGGAGTATTACAACCTGTGCTGGTTCTCGCTGAGTTGTTTGGCGGAAGCCGACCGTTTCCGCAAGATCTTTACCGCCGTCAAAGAGGGCGAGCCGTACGGACTGTATCTCGACGAGCGCGAGAAGAAAACCTGCCCGAAGTGCGGCATGCCGCTCCCGCCCGGCAAAACCGTCTGCCCGAAGTGCGGCGGACGGCGCTCGACCGTCACCCGACTGTTTTCGTTCTTCAGCGAAGTGCGCGGCAAGACGGCGTTCATCATCGGCTGTATCCTTGTCAGTTCCGTCATCTCGATCATCATTCCGCAGATCAGCACCCGCAAGCTGTATGACGAGGTGTTGAACACCAACGGCACGCTCGGGTACGACGACGCGCTCAAGGCCCTGCTGACCGTCGTGCTGACGCTGGCGGCGCTGAAAATCGCCACGCAGCTCTTCAATATCTTTTACCAGTACGTGCTGGCCGGCCTGCTGCCGCACGTCATCTACGGCATCAAGCTCAAGATCTTCAAGGCCATGCAGCGGCTGTCGGTCGGTTTTTACACCTACAAGCAGACCGGCTCGCTGATGGAGCGCGTCACACGCGATTCCAACAACATTTACTGGTTCTTCGTCGACGGCTTCCCCTACATCATCGTCAGTCTGGTGACCGTGATCGGCGTGGTCGCCGTGATGCTGAAAACCAGTGTGAAACTGACGCTGATGATCATCAGCGCGGCCGCGATAATCGTCGTCCTGTACCCCGTTTTCAACCGTATTTTCCGCCGTCTGCACCACAAGGTATGGGTGCAGAACAGCCGTCTGACCTCCAAGGCCAGCGATAATATCAACGGTCACCGCATCATCAAGGCGTTTTCCAAGGAGCAGGAGGAGTACGATGAGTTCGGTGATATCAGCGACAAGTTGATGAACACCGAAATCAAGGCCGCCAACATGGAGGCCACCACCTTCCCTCTGCTGTCGGTCATTTTGTACGCACTCGGCGCGGCTGTGTTGGGATACGGCGGTGTGTTGAGCATCAAGTACCACGAACTGACCATCGGTCAACTGCTGACCTTCGTGGTGTACTTGCAGATGCTGCAGGAACCGATTGAGTTTTTGACGTGGATCTCCAACTGGTGGGCCCGCTGCGTGGATTCCGCCCAGCGCATTTTCGAGATCACCGACACCGAACCCGACGTCAAGGATGTTGAGAATCCCACCGTGCTGGAGGAGTTCCGCGGCGAGATCGACATGAACGGCGTACAGTTCGAGTACGAACCCGCGCGCCCCATCATCCGCAACCTGTCGCTGCACGTAAACGCCGGTGAAATGCTGGGTATCGTCGGCAAGACCGGCGCGGGCAAGACCACGATCTCGAACCTGATCGCCCGTCTGTACGACCCGCAGGAGGGCACCGTCAAGATCGACGGGGTGGACGTGAAACAGCTCGCATCCAAGCAGCTGCGGCAGAATATCGGCATCGTCTCGCAGGATATTTTCCTGTTCATGGGTACCATCGCCGACAACATCCGCTACGCACGGCCCGACGCGAGCGAGGAAGAGGTCATCGCCGCCGCCAAAGCCGCCGCCGCGCACGACTTCATCACAAAACTCCCCGACGGGTATGAGACGCGCGTCGGTTCCGGCGGGCGCCGTCTGTCGGGCGGGGAACGTCAGCGCATTTCCATCGCCCGCACCATTATCCAAAACCCGAAGATCCTGATTTTGGACGAGGCCACCGCCGCGATGGACACCGAGACCGAGCGCAGTATCCAAAATTCGCTCACCGCCCTCAAAAAGGGGCGCACGACCATCGCCATCGCCCATCGCCTGTCGACCCTGCGGGACGCCGACAAGCTCGCCGTGATCGAGGAGGGGCGCTGTATTGAGTTCGGCACCTACCGCGAACTGATGGAAAAGCAGGGCGAATACTACAAACTCTTCAAACTCCAGGAGGAGGCGCTCGCCTTTATCGGCGAGGACGAATCCGCCGAGGACACCGATTCAAAGGAGGGACCGGACGAGCATGAGCACCGATAAACTCAGCGTAGACTTTCTTGACCCGGCCGCGTGCCGTTTCACCGTCAGCGACAACGGTTTTCTGCTGCTGACCCTTGCGGGCGAAAACCGCGGCCGCGTGCTGCTGCGGCGGTGCTATCCCTTTGTGTACGAGGATGAATATATCTCGGTCCACGATCTTGAGGACAAGGAGATCGGCATCCTGCGCGACCTGAAGGAACTGGACGGGGACGGGCGCAAACTTGCCGAACACCACCTTACCGAGCGCTACTACTGCCCCACCGTTTCCTCCGTCAAGTCCATTAAAGAGCGCATGGGCAACTTCTATTTTGAGACCGTCATCGACGGGATCGACAAAAACTTTACCGTCAAAGACATCTCGCGCAATATGCGCCTCAGGCCGGACGATTCGCTGTTGATCTTCGACGCCGACGGCAACCGCTACAACATTCCGGGCTATTCCAAGATAGACCGTAAAAGCAAACGACTTTTGGAGCCGTATCTGTACTGATGAAAACGAACGAAGTCACCGTACCCTTTGACCTGGACGAGAACGGCGTGCTCTGTGAAGGCACGCTGACGCTGACCGGTCAGGGCATAACGCGCCGGCTCGGCGGGCAAGAGACGTTCTTCCCGCTGGCGGACGTCAACGAGGCTGTCGCCTACTCAGACGTGGGCTGCGGCCGGTTGGAGCTACGCCCGAACGGCGGCGCCGACGACGGCAGCGACAACGTGCCCGTCTGCCGCTGTTCGATGAGCTGCATCACGCAAATCGGTGAACTCGTCAAGGTACTCAACCACTATCTGCTGTCGGGCGAACTGCTGGCCATAGATGAAGAGAGTCTGCCCGTCTGCCCCAAGTGCCACCGTCACTACCCCAAGGGGATGAACGTGTGCCTGTTCTGCGTGAAAAAGCGCTCGGTCTTTTCTCGGGCGTTCACCTACTTCAAGCCGCACCTCGGCAAGGTCGTGCTGTCCGGCATTCTGCTGACGCTCGCCAACCTGCTGTCGTCGGTACTGCCGCTGCTGAACAGTCAGCTGATCGACAATTACCTTGTGCCCGCAAAAGGCGCGACACCCTATTTCGACGACCCCGTCAAGGGCATTCTCGCCATTGCGGGACTGATGGCGCTGCTGTTCCTGTTTTCGCGCATTCTCAACATCTTCAGCACGCGCCTGTCGAACCGCATCGGCTCGCAATTCTCGGGCGAACTGCGCCGGCTGGTCTATGAGAAGATCCAGGCGCTGTCGCTGACGTCGATGAGCGGCCGCTCGACGGGCAATCTGCTGCACCGCATCACCCGCGACACCGAACGCGTCAAGGATTTCTTCAACCAGCAGGGGCGCTATCTGATCGAGCAGAGCGTGATGTTTGCGGTGGTGCTGACGGTGCTGTTCTGCACGAACTGGCTGCTGACGCTGCTGGTCGTGATCCCCATCCCCATCGCCGTCTTTATGATCTCGCGCTTCTGGGCGTCCACGCACGTGCGCTATCAGAAACAATGGCGCGTCGATTCGCGCGCGACCGCGATCCTGCACGATATCATCAAGGGCATCCGCGTAGTCAAGTCCTTCGGCAACGAGGAACGCGAGATCGCAAAATTTTCGAAAGTTTCCAAAGACCTGGCGGAAATTTCCGCCGCCAACGAAAAATACTGGGCGGTCACCTTCCCGCTGGTGGGCAACTTTATGACGCTTGGCGAGTTTCTCGTGCTGCTGGTCGGCGGCGCGATGGTCCTGCGCGGCGATCTTACCCTGGGCGAGATGACGCGCTTCAATCTGTATCTTGCGTTCCTGTACGCGCCGCTGCGGTGGATGTCGACCTTCCCGCGGCGTGTGGCGGACGCTTCGACCTCGCTGGTGAAAATCTATGAGATCCTCGACGAAAAACAGACGCTGGAGGACACCGGCACGGCCGTCTTTGACCCGAGCGGCGCCATCACGTTCCAAAACGTCGATTTCGGCTACCGTTCGTACGAGCCGGTTCTCAAAAACGTGAACTTCACGATCGCGCCCGGCGAAATGGTTGGTCTGGTCGGCCACTCCGGTGCGGGCAAATCGACGATCATCAACCTCTGCCTGCGGCTTTACGACGTGGGGCTGGGCTCCATTACCGTCGGCGGAACGGATATCCGC
>CADBON010000118.1 GCA_902796315.1 Oscillospiraceae bacterium
ACGAAGGGAACGGGCGAGTTCCTCAAAAAGAACGGCATCCGCACCCACATCCTCAAAAAGATCAGCGAAGGCAGCGAGGAGATCCCGCAGGCGATCCGCGAGGGGTATATGGCCTATATCATCAACACAAGCGTGCTGGGCTCGAGTTACACCGAAAAAGACGGCCACCGGATCCGCCTGCTGGCGACCGAGTACAACGTCAACCTGTTCACCTCGCTCGACACGGTCAAGATCCTGCTGGACGTGCTGGAAGAGACGACCATCCGCATTTCGACGATAGACGCCTGACGGAGGGACCATGGAACAACGCATTTTGACGATCACCGCACAGCGGCGCCTGACAAAGGACGTATGGGAAATGCGCCTTGCGGGCGACGCCGCCGGGTGCGACGTGCCGGGTCGGTTTGTGAACATCCGTTTAGACGGCTTTTATCTGCGCCGTCCGATCTCGGTCTGCGATTGGCGTGACGGCGAACTGACGCTGGTCTATAAAGTCGTGGGCGGCGGCACCGCCGCGATGGCCGCCCTGCCCGCGGGCGCGCGGCTGGACGTGCTGACGGGCCTGGGCAACGGCTATGACACCGCCCCGTCGGGCGATAGGCCGCTGCTGATCGGCGGCGGTGTGGGTGTACCGCCCCTGTACGGCCTGTGCAAACGCCTGATCGCCGAGGGGAAGACGCCCCGCGTCATTCTCGGTTTCAACACCGCGGACGAGATTTTTTACGAAGAAGAATTCCGCGCGCTCGGCGTAGAGGTGACGGTCACGACCGTCGACGGCAGTTACGGCGTCAAGGGCTTTGTGACCGACGCGCCGGAAATCGCCGACGGCACCTATTTTTACACCTGCGGCCCGGAACCGATGCTCAAAGCCGTGTACCGGGCGACCGCCTGCTCGGGCCAGTTCAGTTTCGAGGAGCGGATGGGCTGCGGTTTCGGCGCGTGTATGGGATGCTCGTGCAAGACCGTTACGGGCTACAAGCGCATCTGCAAAGACGGGCCCGTGCTGACGAAGGAGGAGATCGTATGGTAAACACCCGCGTCACGCTCAGCGGTCTTACGCTCGACAATCCCGTCATCCCCGCCAGCGGCACCTTCGGGTACGGGTACGAATTCGCGGAGCTGTACGACATCAACGTCCTCGGCTCGTTCTCGTTCAAAGGGACCACGGCCCAAGCGCGTTTCGGCAACCCCACCCCGCGGATCGCGGAATGCACGGCGGGTATGATCAACAGCGTCGGTCTGCAAAACCCCGGCGTCGACAAGGTAATCGTGGAGGAACTGCCCAAACTGCGACAGGTCTTTCACAAACCCGTGATCGCGAACGTCGGCGGTTTTTCGTTCGACGAGTACGCCGAGGTCTGCCGCAAACTTGACGGCGAGGAGCAGGTCGGCCTGTTCGAAGTGAACGTGAGCTGCCCCAACGTACACGGGGGCGGGATGGGCTTCGGCACCGACCCCGCCGTGGCCGCCGAGGTCACGCGCCGCGTCAAGGCGGTGACGACAAAGCCGGTCTATATCAAACTCAGCCCCAACGTGACCGATATCGCCGCCATCGCCAAGGCCTGTGAGGACGCGGGCGCGGACGGCATCAGTCTGATCAACACCCTGCTGGGGATGCGCGTCGACCTGCGCCGCAAGCGCCCGGTGATCGCCAACACGATGGGCGGTTTTTCGGGCCCGGCGGTCTTCCCCGTGGCGCTTCGCATGGTCTGGCAGGTGTATGAGGCGGTAAGCATCCCGATCATCGGCATGGGCGGCGTCACAAGCGCCGACGACGTGCTGGAAATGATGCTCGCGGGCGCGACGGCCGTCGAAGTCGGGGCGGCAAACCTGGTCGACCCCACCGCCGCGAAAAAGATCGTCGAGGGGTTGCCCGCGGCGATGGAACGGTACGGGATCGACGATCTTACAACAATCATCGGAGGAGCGCATCATGGGTAAAGACGTCATCATTGCGTGTGACTTCCCCTCGAAAGAGGCGACGTTCGCGTTTTTGGACAAGTTCGGCGACGAAAAGCCGTTCGTCAAGATCGGCATGGAACTGTTTTACGCCGAGGGACCGGCGATCGTGCGCGACATCAAGCGCCGCGGTCACAAAATCTTTTTGGATCTGAAACTGCACGACATTCCGAACACGGTCAAAAAGGCCATGCAGGTGCTGTCGTCGCTGGACGTGGATATGTGCAACGTGCACGCCGCCGGCACCGCCGCCATGATGGAGGCGGCCCTTGAGGGTCTTACACGCCCGGACGGCACGCGGCCGCTGCTGATCGCGGTGACGCAGTTGACCTCCACCGACCAGGAACGCATGGAGCGCGACCTGCTGATCCGCGAGCCGATCGACCAAGTGGTCATGCACTACGCCGCCACCGCCGCCAAAGCGGGGCTGGACGGGGTGGTCTGCTCCCCGCTTGAGGCGGGCAAAGTGCACGAAGTTTGCGGCGTGGGCTTTTTGACGGTCACGCCCGGGGTACGCTTTGCGGACGGCGAACTCGGCGACCAGGCGCGGGTGACGACCCCCGCGCGGGCGAAAGAACTCGGTTCCGACTATATCGTGGTCGGGCGGCCGATCACCGCCGCGGACGACCCCGTCGCCGCCTACAAACGCTGTATGCAAGAATTTACGGATTGAGAGGTTAGAATGATGGACGAAGTGAAAAGACAAATTGCGAACGACCTGCTGAAGATTCGCGCGGTGTTTTTGAGACCGGACGAGCCCTTTACCTGGGCAAGCGGCATCAAAAGCCCCATCTACTGCGACAACCGCCTGACGCTGACGGCCCCGGCGGTGCGCAACGACGTGGAGAGCGCCATCGCCGAAACGGTGAAACGCGAATACCCGGACGCCGAGGTGCTGATGGGCACCTCCACGGCGGGCATCGCCCACGCCGCGATCGCCGCCCACCTCTTGGGGATGCCGATGGGCTACGTGCGCTCGGGCGCAAAGGACCACGGGCGGCAGAACCAGATCGAGGGCAAACTCGAGCGCGGGCAAAAGGTCGTGGTGATCGAGGATCTGATTTCCACGGGCGGCAGCGTGATCGAAGTGGTGAACGTACTGCGCGAGGCCGGCGCCGAGGTGCTGGGCATCGTCAGCATTTTCACGTACGGCATGAAAAAAGGACTGGAACGGCTCGCGGAAGCGAACGTTCGCAACGTCAGTCTGACGGATTTTGACACCGTCTGCGAGATCGCGGCGCAGCAAGGATATATCGCCCCCGGCGACGCGGTGCGCCTGCGCGCTTTCCGCGACAACCCGTCGGACGAGAGTTGGATGAACGGAGTGACGAAATGAAGAATCTGATCGACATTCTGGACCTGTCAACGGCAGAGATCGACGAACTGATCGCCGTTGCAAACGACATTATCGCCCGCCCCGAGGCGTACCGCGAGAAATGCCGTTACAAAAAACTGGCGACGCTCTTTTTTGAGCCCTCGACCCGTACGCGCCTCTCGTTCGAGGCCGCGATGATGGAACTGGGCGGCAACGTGCTGGGCTTTTCGGAGGCGAACTCCAGTTCCGCCGCCAAGGGCGAGAGCGTGGCCGACACGGTGAAGGTCGTGAGCGCCTAC
>CADBON010000119.1 GCA_902796315.1 Oscillospiraceae bacterium
ATCATCTCAACGTGCGCCGGAACGGAGGACGAACCTGCGAACTGTGCGTCGGAGTGCATACGGCCCATGGTGTCGGTCATGCCGTAACTGGACGGGCCGGCGGCCATGTTGTCGGGATGCAGGGTACGGCCGGTGCCGCCGCCGGAAGCGACGGAGAAGTACTTGACGCCGTTTTCAACACACCACTTTTTGTAGGTGCCGGCGACCGGATGCTGGAAGCGGGTGGGGTTGGTGGAGTTGCCGGTGATGGAAACGCCGACTTTCTCAAGCCGCATAATGGCAACGCCCTCGGGGACGTTGTCGGCGCCGTAGCACTTAACGTCGGCGCGCGGACCCTGCGAGAAGGGAATCTGCTTGGTCACTTCCACCGTTTCGGTGTAGGGATCAAAGACCGTTTCACAATAGGTGAAACCGTTGATGCGGGAAATGATGTATGCAGCATCTTTGCCCAGGCCGTTCAGAATGACGCGAAGTTTGTTCGTGCGGACCTTGTTGGCGTTCAGTGCGATTTTGATAGCGCCTTCGGCAGCCGCGAAACTCTCATGTCCGGCGAGGAAGCAGAAGCACTCCGTCTCTTCGGAAAGAAGCATTTTGCCCAGGTTGCCGTGACCGAGACCGACTTTGCGGTTTTCGGCGACGGAGCCGGGGATGCAGAAGCTCTGCAGGCCGATGCCGATAGCGGCAGCGGCGTCGGCGGCCTTTACGCAACCTTTTTTGATGGCGATAGCCGCGCCGACGGTGTACGCCCAAACGGCGTTTTCAAAGCAGATGGGCTGGGTGGAGCGGACGATCTGCTCGATATCGATACCTTTGGCGGTGGTGATCTCCTTGCATTCATCAATGGAGGAGATGCCGTACTCTTTGAGGACGCCGAGGATCTTGGCCTCTCGTCTTTCGTAACCTTCAAACTGTGCCATAACGATTTCCTCCTCCTTCTTATTCTTTACGCGGGTCGATGTACTTGACGGCGTCGGCAAAGCGGCCGTAAGTGCCTTTTGCCTGCTCGTACGCTTCGTTCGGTTCCACACCTTTACGGATGGCCTCGGTCATTTTGCCGAGCGAGACGAACTCATAACCGATGACCTCGTTGTTTTCGTCAAGAGCCATACGCGTGCAGAAGCCCTCGGTCATTTCGAGGTAGCGTACGCCCTTGCTCTTTGTGCCGTACATGGTGCCGACCATGGAGCGGAAACCCTTGCCCAGGTCTTCCATACCGGCGCCGACGACCAGACCGTCGTCAGAGAAAGCAGACTGGCTGCGGCCGTAGACGATCTGCAAAAACAGTTCGCGCATGGCGGTGTTGATGGCGTCGCAGACAAGGTCGGTGTTCAGGGCCTCAAGAACGGTTTTGCCGGGCAGGATCTCGGCGGCCATGGCGGCGGAATGGGTCATTCCGGAGCAGCCGATGGTTTCAACGAGCGCTTCCTCGATGATGCCGTTTTTGACGTTCAGCGAGAGTTTGCAGGCGCCCTGCTGAGGGGCGCACCAGCCCACACCGTGTGTGTAACCGGAGATGTCTTTAATCTCCTTCGCTTCGATCCATTTGCCCTCTTCGGGGATCGGAGCGGGGCCGTGGTGAGGCCCTTTTGCAACTACACACATATTTTCGACTTCGCGTGAATAGTTCATGAAAATTTGACTCCTTTCGGATTTTTTTACGATATTATTCTATTACATCTCACTTTGCAAGTCAAGAGATTTGTCCGCGTGAACTTCTAAACATTTCGCTCGTTTTATTGCTTTTTTATGAATTACTTACAAACTTTTTGAAAGGACTTGTTTTTTTGCGCCGTCGCGTATATAATAGAGGTCGTAATTCGGAAGATTCAAGCGATGACGCCTTGGGACAAGCCCGCGCGTTTTGGCTTTTTTGTGTGATACGGGTGTTGGAATGGTCTTTTCAAGTCTTTTGTTTTTATTCGCGTTCTTTGCGCCGTGTATGCTGCTGTACGCCCTTGTGCGCGGCAACCGCGCAAAGAACGTTGTGCTACTTATCTTTTCGCTGATTTTTTATGCGTGGGGTGAGCCGGTCTACGTTTTGATCCTGATCGGCATGACGTTCGTCGACTGGGGCGGCGCGCGGCTGTTAGGGCGTGCAAAAACCCCCGGCGCCCGCAAAGCGACGCTGACCGCCGTGTGCATTGTGAACCTCGGTCTGATCGGTGTGTTTAAGTACACCGGCTTTTTGCTGACGAACGTTTACGCACTGTTCGGTATCTCTGCCGAAGTTCCGAAAATCGCGCTGCCCATCGGCATTTCATTTTATACATTCCAGCTTCTTTCGTACGTTGTGGACGTGTATCGCGGGCAGGTGAAACCACAGCGCAAGTTTTCCACGTTGCTGCTTTACGCAAGTCTGTTTTATCAGTGCATTGCCGGCCCCATCGTACGCTATGCGGACGTCGAGAAAGAGATCCTCGACCGCCGCGCCACTGCCGAAGACGTTGCCGCCGGCGTGTCGCGCTTTGCGGCGGGTCTTGCCAAAAAGGCGCTGCTGGCAAACTCCTGCGGTGCGCTGTCCGATTCGCTGCTTGTTTCCGACGCCCTGCTTGCAAAGGACCGGGCCGGTGCGCTTGCGGAACTTGCCTCGCGTTCCTCGATCGGTCTGTGGCTGGGCGTGCTGCTTTATATGCTGCAGATCTATCTCGACTTTTCCGCCTATTCGGATATGGCCATCGGCATGGGCCGTATGGTCGGGTTCCATTTCAAAGAGAATTTCAATTATCCGTACGCCTCCAAATCCGTTACCGAATTCTGGCGTCGCTGGCATATTTCGCTGAGTTCGTTCTTCCGCGATTACGTGTATATCCCGCTGGGCGGCAACCGGAAGGGGAGCGCGCGCACCTATCTCAATCTGTTTATCGTGTGGCTTTTGACCGGTCTGTGGCACGGCGCTTCGTGGAACTTTGTGCTGTGGGGTCTATACTTCTTCGTATTCCTTGTGATCGAAAAAGTCGGCTTTTCGAAACTGCTTGAAAAACAGCCGCAGATCTTCAGCCGCCTTTACTTACTTTTGGTCGTTTTCTTCGGGTGGATCCTGTTCCGTTTCTCGGATTTTGCCTGCATCCCCGTTGTGCTGAAAGGGATGTTCGGCGCCAATGGCAACGTTTTGATCGACTTTGAAACAAAGACGCTGCTGCTCGGCAACGCGGTGTTCCTGGTCGTTGCCGTTATCAGCGTTACGCCGGTGGTACCCGCCTTGAAACGGCTGCTTTCGCGCCCGACAAGAACTTCGTTTGCCGGTCGGTTCTATACCGTATCGCAAGCGGTGCTGCCCGCCGTTCTGCTCTTCCTTTCGGTGATGAGTCTTGTCGGTGACAGTTATAACCCCTTCCTGTATTTTCAGTTCTGACCGTAGTCGGAGGTTTTTGAATGCTGTATAACAAACCCCGCGACGTTTCGTTCCGTGGAGCGCCGTCGCCCAAAAAACTTGAACGGCTGCAGAAGAGCGGCTCCCGTCAAGCGGGGGTCGGTCTGTCTGCGCGCACCGTTCCGTTTTTTGCCGCTTTGTTCTTCGGTTTGGTGATCGCGTTCGTACTTCCGCTGCGGCCGAGCTATTCCGCGACCGAGAAGCGCATGCTTGCCAAGTTCCCCGCGTTCTCGGTGAAGTCGCTTTTGTCAGGCGACTATTTCGACGGCATTTCGTTGTGGTTTTCCGATACCTTCCCGGGGCGCGAGTTCCTGACGAAACTGGATACTTCCCTCAATTCGCTGAAGGGGTTTGATTCCGTAGCCATTCACGGCAGTGTTGAGGGCGGGGATGAGATTCCCGACGCTCCGAGTGTGCCGCGGCCGCCGGCGACCACCGAGCCGACCACCCAGCCGCCTACTACCAAGCCGACGACCACACAGCCGGCGTCGACGACAACACCCGCAACGACGGGAACCTCAAAGACCTCTCCCAAAGACGTGCAGACGCTTGGCGCCATCCTGGTTGCAGGTAACAGCGCTTATGAGTACTATAACTATTCCTCCGCACTTGCGCCGCGTTTCATCGATAGCGTCAGCAGTATCAAATCGGCGGCCGGCGGCAACTGCAACGTGTACGCGATGATTGCCCCGACCAGTATGGATATCACGCTAGATGACAGTATCCGTGCCGACGTCAGTTCTTCCGACCAGAAAAAAGCGCTCGACTATTTTAATTCCTCGTTCCGTGACTGCACGCCTATCGTCGGTCTGTACGAGAGTTTGCGCGCGCACCGCGACGAGTACGAGTATTTCCGCACCGACCACCATTGGACGCAGCTTGGCGCGTACCGCGCCTATGAACTGTATGCCGCTGCGAAGGGAATCGCGCCCGTGCCGCTCGGCAATTTTGAATCGGTTACGTATAAAGGGTTCCTCGGTACGTTCTATTCTTCGTCCGGGCAGAGTGATAAACTCGGCAAAACACCCGATTCCGTCACCGTATACAAGCCGTTTACCAACTGCGATATGACCATCACCAACGACGGCTCCACCTATTCTTGGCCCGTGGTCGCCAACGGCGATACGTATGATGCAAGCAACAAGTATCTGTGTTTGCTCGGCGGTGATAACGCGCTGGTTTCCATCACGAATAACGATGTGGAAGCAGGGGCGACGTGTCTGGTCATCAAGGACAGTTACGCCAATGCGTTCGTACCGTTCCTGATCGCGCATTACAAGCAGATCTACGTCATCGATCCGCGACATTACGACGGCACGCTGAGCGGCTTTTGTGCCGATACGCACGTGGATGATATCGTTTTCCTCTCCAACATTTCGACGACGCGCAACGATGTTTTCATCGAGGCGATGGAAGGATTTATTCAATAAGATTTGTCTTTCAAAAGAGTGAGCGTCCTGCAAAGGACGCTCGCTCTGTCTTTTGTTTACGGCAGCGGTCGAAATACATACCCTTGCGCCCGCGCTTCGTCAATAATGGCACCGAGCGCCTCGGCATTGTCTTTGGATACCGCGTGCAGCAACAGAACGCACCCGGGATGGAGCCGCGCCGTTACCGTTTTCAGCGCGTAATCGGCGCCCTTTTGTGCGTTCGGATCCCAGTCGGCGTAAGCGCTTGACCAAAAGACCGACGTGTAGCCGATCGACTGCACGAGTTCTAACGCGCTTTCGCTGTAATTCCCCGCTGGAAAACGGAAATACGCGGAGGAATAGCCGAAGTGTTCACGCAGTTCATTGTCGACCGTTTCGATCTCCTTTACCATTTCCGTTCGCGGAATTGCCGAAAAGTCCGGGTGCGTGGTCGAGTGATTGCCGACTACGTGACCCTCGTTGATCATTCGCGCTGTAAGTTCCGGCGCGCTTTTCAGATAGTCCATCGTCACGAAAAACGCGGCAGGGACCCGCTTTTCTTTCAGCGTGTCAAGAATCGGACCGGTAAAGCCGTTTTCATAGCCACAGTCAAACGTCAGATAAACCGCGTTGTCTTCCGTCGGGCCCAAACAGTAACCGCCGTAGTCCTCGTAGATCTTTTGATTATCAACGGAAATCGCGTTCGGCTTTCCGTCCTTGGCGACGCCGAAACTGTGACTGCAGGACGTTTCGCTCAAACCGCGGCTGTTGTCGGGGTCGGGTACCGCGAGCGTGATTTTCGGCAACGGCTCCAGGCCCGTAAAGGTCTTGTCGGTTCCTGTCCGTTTGCCGTACGTCGCGCGCGTTTTAACCGATTCCACCTGTACGGGTTTCGGGGGCGGCGCGGTTTCGCTTTCGTCCCTGTTTGTCGTTGATTTTGCTGGAACGCACCCGAACAGGACGGTCACCGCGCACAAGGCGACGACGAAAGAAGTTAATCGTTTCACACGCTCACCTTATTTCAGCCAGTCCTGCACGCTGTCCAGGATACCGTCCACGGCCTTCATGGACTTGTGCGCCATCTTTTTCATTTTGGCTTTTCCGCTTTTGCTGCCGCCGATCAAACCGGCGATAATGGCTGCGGAACCGCCGACGGCCATCACGGCGCCGCCGGTTTTGAGAACACCGTTCAATTTATCGGACATACAATCCACCTCCTTGTTTGTATCTTTCCCGATTTTTCGCGGATATTGCAAAAAGGCTTGCGGGGTGGTATAATAGCCACATCATTTTGTGAGAGGTACCGATTATGCAGAATCAAAAGCGGCTGATCGCCATCAATGACCTGTCCGGTATGGGCAAGTGCTCGTTAACCGTCGCCCTGCCGGTTATTTCCGCCGCCGGAATTGAGACGATTTGTATGCCGACGTCTGTGCTTTCGACCCACACGGGTGGGTTTACGGGCTACACCTTCCGCGATCTGACGGAAGATATGCCCAAAATTGCCGCGCATTGGAAATCCGTCGGTTTGAAACCCGACGCCATCTATTCCGGGTTTCTCGGCTCTTTCGATCAAATCGAGATCGTGAAGCGCTTTGCTGATGATTTTCGCGGCGAGAATACCGTCTTTATCGCCGACCCCTGTATGGCCGATCTCGGCCGTCTGTACGCGCTGTTTGATGAGAAATTCGCTGCGGAGATGACCTCGCTCTGCGCCAAAGCGGACATCATTCTGCCCAATATTACAGAAGCGTGCTTTATGACGGGCACTCGCTACGTTGAGGGCGTGCAGACCGAGGCGTATATTCGCGACCTGCTTGACCGTCTGCTGGATACGGGCGCGCGTAACGTGATCTTGACGGGCGTTTCTTTTGAAGAGGGCAAGCTCGGCGCTGCCTGCATCGGCGCTGACCGCGAGCCACAGTATTATTTCAGCGAACGTCTGCCCGGGAATTATCACGGCACGGGCGACGTTTTTGCCAGCGCCTTCTGCGGCGCGCTGCTCAACGATTTCACGCTGTACGACGCCATGCGTATCGCCGTTGAGTTCGTCTGCGACAGCATTCGCCGCACCCGTTCGATGGAAAACCCTATCGTTTACGGCGTCGATTTTGAGCGGGGCATCCCGTTCTATCTGAAGGAACTCGGCAAAGTATGAGCGAACTGAATGTGGTGCTTGTGGAGCCCGAAATCCCGCAAAATACCGGCAATATCGCGCGCACCTGCGCCGCGACCGGCGCACGGCTGCACATCGTCAAGCCGATGGGTTTTACCATTGATGACAAAAAACTTAAACGCGCGGGTCTTGACTACTGGTATTTGCTGGATATTACCTATTATGAGAACTGGGCGGACTTTGCCGCCCGCAACCCCGGCCCGTACTTTTTCTTTACGACGAAGGCGCGCCGCGCGCACACCGACGCTATCTATCCCGACGGCGCCTATCTCGTTTTCGGGAAAGAGACGAAGGGCCTTCCCGAAGAATTGCTGATGGCGCACCCGGACGATTGCGTGCGTATCCCGATGCTGAACGAAGCGAGAAGTCTGAACCTTTCCAACTCGGTCGCTGTGGGCGTGTATGAAGCGCTGCGGCAGTTGGGTTACCCCAAACTCTCCGGCAGGGGAGAACTGCACGAACACCGTTGGTCTGACACAGAATAAGAAACACCCCGACTATTGAACAAGTCCAGTAAAAACGGACAATAGAAAAAAGAACCCTCCTATGATACAATGGAAAAAAGTATCATAGGAGGAAATTTTATGTCCAGAAGCTATC
>CADBON010000120.1 GCA_902796315.1 Oscillospiraceae bacterium
CCTGTATAACTCCTGCATCCCGTTCGACGCGTTCGCCACCCTCATCCCGCCGCTCCCGGACGAGCAGGCCTTCAACCCGCTGACCTATACCTATCGCGGCGAAACCTTGACCGTCGTGCCGACGTACAGCAATGCCGATGTTTGCGACGCGGGCTGTCTGCGCGCCTGGGTCAAGGCTCTGCACGCCCGACAGGTCAGCGGCGAGATCGACCGCGACCTGTTCCTGTTTATCAATATGGACGCCGACGCCGTTTTTTGGGAATCGCTCGACCTGCCCGTCGTCGGCAGCCGGATCGCCAATACGGACGGCATCCGCGGCCTTGTGACCGAGGTGGCGGATCTGCCCTTCGTCGTCTTTGACACCGTCGGCGGCTACCTCAAAAACCACGGCCCGGTCGGGGAGATCGCTTTCGGGCAGGATACGGCCGACGGTAATTTCACGGGCTACGCCTCGTGGGCGGAAAAGCCCTATAACCGCAAGATCTGGACGGCCATCGAGCGCTCCCGCGCCATGGCGGCCTTCACCGCGCCCGACGACCCCCGCGGCGCGCCGTCGTTCCGCGACCGCGTGCTGCTGCTTTCCACCACGCATTTCGGCCTTGCGACCCCCGTGCTCAATGTCAAGCGTGAAGAAAAGGCCGACGCGCTCGCCGCCGCCGTCGTCGCGTCGGAGACCGCGGCTCTCGGCACGCCCGAAACACTCACCCTGCACAACGTTGCCGGGTCGCGTTTTCTGTCGGTGCAGCTGCGCGTCAATGAGGACCCCGGCGACCGCGTCGTGACCCTTGCGGGCGACGGGCTGGAAGAGTACGCCACGCTGACCGCCGCCAACGGCACCGTCTTCGCCCTGCTCCGCTTTGCCGAAAACAAACCCGTTTATACGCTCACGCCCGCGCTGACCGCCGCGCCCGAAACCGACGGCGCGCTCTCGCTGAAAACCGCGGCGCTGGAACTGGAATTTGACCGCCTGCGCGGTCTGACCTCCGTCGTCAGCGGCGGCAAACCGCTCGGCGGCGAGGCGTTTTTGCAGAGTTTTCTGACCTATGGCGGCAAGCGGCACGATTTCGAACTCCTCGGCGTCCGGGAAGTACCCGTCGGCGGGGCGGGACGCTGCGTGCGCCTCGCGGGCGCCGTCCACTTGCCGGGTGAGATCAGCGGCGGCCACTTCTGCTACGATTTTTTCACCGTTCCGTTTTCGGACGCGGTCTTTGTCAAGACCGAGGTGACCTACCCCTATACGCCGGAACGCGATTCGCTCTCCAGCGAGAATTCCACGCTCGGCCGCTATACCGACAACCGCTGGACCGAGGCCGTTCCCTTCCAACTGACGCCCGAACTCGGCGGCGATCCGACCGTCTTCAAACGCAATTTTGCGGGCGACGTTTCCTCGTTCCCGGTCCGTTCGTTTTGGGAGGCGGATCCCCGCAACCGCACGCTCGATTCCTTCAACCACCAGTTGACGGGCGGCTTTACGGGCCTTGCGGGCGACGGCCGCGGCCTTTTGCTTGCCGTTCAGCGGCAGGTGCTCAATTCCATGGCCTGCTGTCCGATGCGCCTGGATGCGAACGGGCAGGTCAGTATGAATCCCTTCGGCACCTATTACGGCAGTCAGCGCCACCATCCGTCCCGCGCGAAAGGCGAGACCGCCGCGGCCTATAATCTGATCGCCGCGCAGAGCAAGTCCATCGGCCCCGCCTACAACGGCGTGAGCGAAACGGCGTTTATGGCGCTCTACGGCTTTGCGGGCGAACTGCCGACGGACGGCGTTCTCGCCGAGGCCTGCGCGTTTGCCGACGGCGCGGTCGCCTCCGCTCCCGAGGGCGGCCTGCTGTCGCCCTTCTACGGCGATAACGCGGTCATACACACCGCGGTGCGCGACGGGGCGACCGAACAAAAACTGCGCAGCCCCGTCTTTGCGGGCCTGCGCGGCAACGTCCTGCGCTACGCCGTGACCGGCACCAAGGCCGTGGCGCACATTATCAAACAACAGCGCAAGGCAAAATAAAACCAACGTAAAAGAACGGCGTCCTCGTGTGAGGATGCCGTTCTTTTTAACAGAGGTTTATTCGGGCATTTCCGAAATGAGTTCCAGCGATTTGCCGGCGTTCATTTCGTCGCAGAAAGCGAGCAGGGTTTCCAGCGGCACACCGTACAGATTCTTGCCGCCGCGAATGTTGATGGAAACGGTGCCGGCCTCGGCTTCCTTGTCGCCCAGTACGAGAATGTACGGGTCGTGGAACACCTTGAACCGTTTGATCTTGTTCTTCATGTTGTCGTCGGTATAGTCGGCCTCCACGCGCACACCGCGGGCGGTCAGCGCGTCGGCGACCTTTTTGGCGTACTCGTTATGCTCGGTACGGATCGGTACGATGCCGACCTGATACGGCGACAGCCAGAAGGGGAACGAACCCTTGAAGTTTTCGGTGATGATGCCGATGAACCGCTCGAACGAGCCGAAGATGGCGCGATGGATCATGACCGGCTGTTTCTCGGTGCCGTCGGCGGCGTTGTACTTCATACCGAAGTTCAGCGGCAGCTGGAAGTCGAGCTGGATGGTGCCCATCTGCCACTCGCGGCCGAGCGCGTCTTTCATCTTCAAGTCGATCTTGGGACCGTAGAACGCGCCGTCACCCTCGTTGAGCTCATACCCGTCGGGGCCGTACTTGCTTTCCAGAATGCTCTTAAGGTCGGCTTCGGCTTTGTTCCACACGTTGATATCGCCCATATAGTCGTCGGGACGGGTCGACAGTTCGGCGCAGTAGGAAAGGCCGAACGTGCCGTAGATTTCCGTCGCGATGTCCATAATGTCGTTGATCTCGTCCGCGATCTGTTCCTCGGTCACGAGAATATGCGCGTCGTCCTGACGGAACAGCTGAACGCGGAACAGGCCGTTGAGTTCGCCGCTTTTTTCTTTGCGGTGAATGACGTCGACCTGGTTGATCTTGATCGGCAGGTCGCGGTACGAGCGCTGTTTGTTCATATAGACCTTGATGGCGTTGGGGCAGTTCATGGGTTTGAGCGCGTAGGTGTCGGCGTCATCCTCGGTCGCGGAGGGGATGATGAACATACCGTCCTGGTAATGTGCCCAGTGACCGCTGGTGATCCACAGTTCTTTTTTCGAAAGCACCGGGCCGCTGATCTCCTGGTAGCCGTGCTTTTCGTGCACGCCGCGCCAGTAGGCAAGCAGCGCGTTGAACAACTTCCAGCCGCGGGGCAGCCAGAAGGGCATTCCGGGCGCGGTGGGGTCAAACATAAACAGTTCCAGTTCCTTGCCCAGTTTTTTGTGGTCGCGCTCCATCGCTTCGCGGATAAGCGCCTTGTGCGCCTTGAGCTGTTCCTTGTCGGGGAAGGCGTAGGCGTACACGCGGGTCAGACTGTCAAGATGCTCGTCGCCGTGCCAGTATGCGCCGCTGACGCTGCGCAGTTCGAACGCGGTCGACAGCAGTTCTTTGCTGTTGGCGACGTGCGGGCCGCGGCACAGGTCCTTGTAATCGTCACCCGTGTAATAGACGGTAATGGTCTCGTCGTCGGCAAGGTTTTCGCACGTTTCGATTTTGAATTTCTGCCCGGCAAAGAGTTTCAACCCCTCTGCCTTGCTGATCTCCACGCGCCGCCAATCCTCTTTGCGTTTGAGGATCTCGTGCATTTTCTGCTCGATCTTGGCAAAATCATCGACCGTGATGGTCTTGCCCTCGGGCAGCAGAAAATCGTAGTAAAACCCGTCCGCGATCTGCGGGCCGATGGCGTACTGCGTTTCGGGGCCGTACAGTTCGATAACGGCCTTCGCCATGACGTGCGCCAGCGAATGACGGTAGACGTTCAAAAATTCTTCGTTTTCCATAATGGCCTCCTGTGCGGGAGCCCCGGTCAGCTGCACACGTGTGTCGCGCCGCCGATGGACCGCTTCATCACATTATACCACTTTATGATTTTTTTGTAAATATCTTTGTGGATGCTTACAGGTCAAAATCGGTATCGTTTTGGATCAGCACCTGATAGTCCGGGTACTTCTTCGTCACTTCGTCGTGGATCTCCTGCGCCGCCGCTTTGCGGTCAGACTCAAAATCCGAAATGATGTCGAAGCGGATCTGCTTGCTCTCTTTGTCCAGATAGAAGCCGTGTACCTGCAAAACCTCGGGATGCTGGCCGCAGATATCGTACACCGCGTCGCGGATCTCCATCGCTTCGGCGTCGCTGGTGTTGACGGGGTAGATGCCCACCGCGCCCATCAGCACGCCGTATTTGCGGTACACGCGCTCGGTGATGCGGCGCTCGAGGGTGTCCAGTTCGTTCATGGTCATCGTGTCCGGTATTTCCACGTGCACCGAACCGATCATCAAGTCAGGGCCGTAACTGTGCAGGATCATATCATACGCGTCAATAACCTGCGGCTCTTGCCGGATGGTCGCCTTGATGGCGCGAACGGTGCGGATGTCGGCACGCTTGCCGAGGATCTCGTCCAGCGATTCGCGCAGCATATCGTAGCCCGATTTGATAATGAGGATGGAAATCAGCAGCCCGACGTAGGTCTCCAGATTGACGCCCCAGATCTCGTACACAATGGCACTGGCGAGCACCGAGGCGGAAACCAGCGCGTCAAACAGCGCGTCCGCGCCCGAAGCGACCAGCGCGCCGGAATTGACGCGGCGGCCGGTCCTGCGCACGAACAGACCCAGCACCAGTTTGACCGCGATCGCCACGCCGATGATGACCAGCGTCAGCGTCGTGTATTTCGGCGTGTGCGGGTTGAAAATGTTCTTGACGGCCTCCACCAGCGAGGTGATGCCCGCGTACAGCACGATGGCCGAGACCACCATGGCGCTCAGGTATTCGGCGCGGCCGTGCCCCAGCGGGTGCTCGCGGTCGGGCTCGCGCCCGGCGAACTTGGCGCCGATAATGGTGACCAGCGACGAAACGGCGTCGGTCAGGTTGTTGACGGCGTCCAGGATAATGGCGACCGACGAGGCGGCCAGGCCCGCGATCAGTTTGAAAACCACCAGCGCCGCGTTCGCGGCAATGCCGATATAACTCGTGCGGGTGACGGTTTTCTGCCGCTTTTTCTGCTGTTCTTCAATGGACGAAACGGCATCTTCCATAAGGAATGCTCCTTTCCCGATAAAACAGGGGAATGCCCGCACAGGCGGCCATTCCTCTCGTGGTCGATAAGCCGGTAAAACTGTAAGCCGGGTTCTGTCGTTTAAGGCAATCATCTATCTCGACCGCACGTTGCCGTGCGGCTCAAGCCACCCTTCGGGGTCGGCGCCGAAGCGCCCGTCCGGCTGACTCCCCAGTCGGTGTTGCATCGAGTAGGGTTTACACGGCAGCGCCGTCTCCGACGCTCCGGTGAGCTCTTACCTCGCCTTTCCACCCTTACCGCATACGCGGCGGTAACTTTCTGTTGCACTGTCCCGGAGGTTTCCCTCGGCGGCTGTTAGCCGTTACTCTGCCGTATGATGCCCGGACTTTCCTCACGGTTTCCCGCGCGACTGCCCATTTTACCGGTGCGCATATTGTACCGCAAAGCGGTTGGCAAGTCAACAATTTTTCTTTCTGTTTAAAAGTTTTTAACAGTTTGGTATTGTAATATTTCCTCGAAAATGGTATGATTTATTAGTTAAAATAAGAAAGTATACCCGATTGGAGTAAAACTATGGACTACGATTGCAACGCGCTTGCCGAACTGCTGTTCCCCGACGTCACGGGAACGGTGGCGGAACTCGAAGCACAATACCCCCCGCGCGACCTGCCCGAGGGCGCCCGCGTCACCCGTTTCGCCCCCAGCCCGACGGGGTATCTGCACCTCGGCGGTCTGTTCGGCGCGATGGTCGACGTGCTGACCGCCCGCGTCAGCGGCGGCATCGCTTATCTGCGCATTGAGGATACCGACAAAAAGCGTGAGATCGCCGACGGTGTCAGCGCCATTACCGAGGGGTTGTCGTCTTTCGGCGTCACCTTTGACGAGGGTGTGACGGGCTTCGGTACCGAACAGGGCGCTTACGGCCCCTATACCCAAAGTAAACGCACGGGCGTTTACCATATCGTCGCCAAACAGTTGGTGCGCGAAGGCAAGGCGTACCCTTGCTTCTGCACCGCCGAAGAACTCGACGCCATGCGCGAACGCCAGGAGGCGGACGGCGCGCTCATCCGCGGCTATTTCGGCCGATATGCCCGCTGCCGCAACCTGTCGCTCGACGAGATACAGGCCAACCTCGCGGCGGGCAAACCCTGGGTGCTGCGCTTCCGCGCCGACGGCGACGAAAACCGCCGCATCGCCTTTGAGGACGTCATCCGCGGCAAGATCGAAATGCCCGAGAACATCATCGACGAGGTGCTGCTCAAGTCCGACGGCGTGCCGACCTATCACTTCGCGCACGTCTGCGACGATCACTTTATGCGCACCACGCACGCCATCCGCGGCGAGGAGTGGATCTCATCCGTCCCCAAGCATATCGCCCTTTTCAAGGCCTGCGGCTTCCGCGTACCGAAGTACGCCCACACCCCGCAGGTGCTCAAACTGGATGAAGAGACCGGCGACAAGCGCAAACTTTCCAAGCGCAAAGATCCCGAGGCCGCCGTCAGTTACTTCACGCAGGTCGGCACCCCGAAAGAAGCGCTGATCGAGTACCTGATGACCCTCATCAGTTCCGGTTTTGAGGACTGGCGCCGCGCCAATCCCGACGCCGACGCGGCCGCCTTCCCGTTCAATCTCAAAAAGATGAGCGCCAGCGGCTGTCTGTTCGATCTTGCAAAACTGAACGACGTCAGCAAAAACGTCATTTCCAAAATGACCGCCGACGAGGTGTACGCCCGTGTGGCGGAGTGGGCGAAGACGTACGACGAGCCGTTCTATTCCGTCTTCACCGCCGATCCGCAGCGTTCGCGCGCCATCGTCAACATCGACCGCGAAAATCCCAAACCCCGCAAGGACGTCGCCAAGTGGGACGAGGTCAAAGAATTTTTCTCCTACCTCTACAACGAGTATTATGAGCCGCGGTTCGAACTGCCCGAGAACGTCGCGCCCGCCGACGCCAAGGCCATTCTGAACGCCTGGCTTGCGGTGTACGATCCCGCCGACGACAAGGATACCTGGTTCCAAAAGATCAAAGACCTGTGCGAGCCGCTCGGCTATACGCCCAACGTCAAAGAGTATAAACAAAACCCCGACGCGTTCAAGGGTCACGTCGGCGACGTGTCGACCGTCATCCGTCTGGCGGTGACCGCCCGCCGCAACACGCCCGACCTGTGGTCGGTCATGGATCTGCTCGGCGAGAGCGAAGTGCGCGCCCGGGTGCAAAACGCCGTCGCCGCGTTATAAAGGAGTAACAGTATGGACGAAAACGAGATCGCCGTCAGCGGTAACTTTATTCACGACGCCATCGATCGGGATCTTGCCGAGGGGGTAAACACCCGCGTGCAGACGCGCTTTCCCCCGGAGCCGAACGGCTACCTGCACATCGGTCACGCCAAGGCCATCTGCATCGATTTCACCACCGCCGAAAAATACGGCGGCGTGTGCAACCTGCGCCTGGACGATACCAACCCCTCCAAGGAGGATATCGAGTACGTCGAGGCCATCAAGGAAGATATCGAGTGGCTTGGCTTCCATTGGGATAAGTGCCTGTACGCCTCCAGCTATTTCGATTTTCTGTACGAGTGCGCGCTCAAACTCATCCGCGACGGCAAGGCGTACGTCGACGATCTGTCCGCCGACGAGATGCGCGCCTACCGCGGCACGCTGACCGAGCCCGGCAAAAACAGCCCTTACCGCGACCGCAGCGTGGAAGAGAATCTCGATCTGTTCCGCCGCATGACCGCGGGCGAGTTCCCCGACGGCGCCAAGGTACTGCGCGCCAAGATCGATATGGCGTCGCCCAACCTCAATATGCGCGACCCCGCCATTTACCGCATCATGCACGTTCGCCATCACCAGACCGGCGACAAGTGGTGCGTCTACCCGATCTACGATTTTGCCCATCCGCTCAGCGATGCGCGCGAGGGCGTGACCTATTCGCTCTGCTCGCTCGAGTTTGAAAATCACCGTCCGCTCTACAACTGGTTTATCGAGCAGATCGGGTTTACCGAGCCGCCGCGTCAGATCGAGTTCGCGCGCCTGAACCTCAATTACTGCATCACCAGCAAGCGCCGCAACATCCGCCTTGTGACCGACGGTCTTGTCAGCGGGTGGGACGATCCCCGCATGGCCACGCTCTGCGGTATGCGCCGCCGCGGTTATCCCGCCAAGGCCGTGCGTACCTTTATCGACAAGGTCGGCGTTTCCAAGGCGTACAGCGTGGTGGATTACGGCCTGCTCGAGAGTTGTGTGCGCGACGAACTCAACGCGTCCGCACCCCGCGCCATGGCCGTGCTGGATCCGCTGAAGGTCGTCATTGACAACTATCCCGAGGGCCAGACCGAAACGATCGAGGTCGAGGTGCATCCCGATCGGCCCGAACTCGGCACCAAGACCGTGACCTTCGGCCGCGAGATCTACGTCGAGCGTTCCGACTTTATGGCGGAACCGGTCAAAAAGTATTTCCGCCTGTTCCCGGGCAACGAAGTCCGGCTCAAGGGCGCCTACTTCGTCACCTGCACGTCGTACGAGACCGACGACAGCGGCAACGTCACGCTGCTGCATTGCACCTATGATCCCGCCACCAAGGGCGGCAACGCACCCGATGGCCGCAAAGTGCGCGGCACCATCCATTGGGCGGGACCCAAAGCGTTCGCGGCGGAAGTCCGTCTGTATGACCGACTGTTCAACGTGCCCGACCCGGCGGGCGTGCCCGACGAGGAATTCGAGAGCGTCATCAACCCCGACTCGCTCAAGGTCCTCACCGGCTGTCTGATCGAAGAGAACCTTGCCGGCGCAAACCCGGGCGACGCATTCCAGTTTATGCGCAACGGCTATTTTTGTGTGGATAAAGACAGCGCGCCCGACCGCCCCGTCTTCAACCGCACCGTCGCCCTCAATTCCAGTTGGAAATAAACTCCGTTTTCGGAAAGGATGCGAATTCCATGAAAATCGTCTATAAGATCGTCGCCGCCGTGCTGGCGCTGCTCGTCATTCCGGCTCTGCTGTTCTTCGGCCTTGTGCATTTCCAGGTCAAGTCCGTGGCGCTGCAGCTGCTCGCCACGATCTCGCAGAGTGAAGAGTCAGCGCGCCTGATCGCGGAAAACGGGGGCGCCGCGCCCGATACCATCGACGACACCCTGTCCTTCTACGACATCGCCAAAATGGTGAACGAGTTCTCCGGCGACGGGGAGGATGCCGAGGACGCAGAGTCCGAAGCCGCGTTCAAAGAGGCGGTCGACAAGCTCAAGGTGCGCTTCATCTCGCTGGCGATCTCCGCCCTGCTGATCGTCGTCGCGGCAGTCGCGACAGCGGTCACGGCCATCGTCGCCAAAGAGAATCGCAAGGTCATGTACGTCGCTCTCGGCGGCCTTGTGCCCTGCGTGCTGTTCAAGTTTGCTTTCGAGACGATCGCCGCGCCCTTCCTCAGCGGCGAGATCTCTCCCGCGACGCTGTTCAACAACTTCCTGATGGCGCTTATGGCGAATATCGAGGAGTTGGATCTGAGCAAATCGTTCTACGTGATCCCGGCGCTGTTCCTTGCCGTCATCGCCTGGACGGTGCTCTACAACTTCACGCTGCCCGAGGAGGAACGCCTCGCCCGCAAACAGCGCCTCGGCGAATTGGATTAAAGATCCTATAAACAAGAACGCCGTCTGCCACGCAGACGGCGTTCTTTGTGCTTTTTACCGGCGCAACCGACGGTTGCCTCCCTTATTTGTCGCTGATTTCGCGGTATTCCAGTTCCCGGATACCGTCGTCCGGCTCCTCGACGGGCGCGCTTTTTTTCGGGTCGCTGACGATGGCGGAGATCACGCGGACGATGCCGAGTATGGTCAGCGCCACGCCGAAGATGCGCGTGAACACGACGCCCGCCTCAAAGGGGTTGAACAGGAACACCACGCCGAGTACGATGGTCAGTATCGGCAGAACGACCGACCCGAGCCGGTTGCGCGACAGCAGCGCACCCACCCCGGCGGCGACCAGCGTCAGGCCGAGAATGTACGGCAGCAGCGAAATGATGAACTTCGGGCTGAGCACAAACAGCGCCGCCACGACCAGCAGCGCCACACCGCCGACGGCGTCCAACAGCCATCCGAGTCCGTGCTTTTTGTCGACGTAGTATTTCACCAGCCGCACAATGCCCAGCACGGCAAGTCCTGCGCCCAGCAGGTAGCAATACGCGTACGAGGTCTCGGCGGCGAACAGAACGGTCAGCACGCCGACAAGGATCAGCAGCGCGCCCAGCAGCACCGCCAGCAGACGGCGCGGCAGCACGTTTTCAGTCGTTCGTTTTTTCACGGTCATCCCTTCTTTCGGCTTGACAGTATATCACCCGCAAATGACTTGCGGGTGACGAAATTGTGAATTATTCTGCAGCGGGGGCGGTCTCTTCGCCGTCTTCCGTCTTGCGCTGTGCCGCGGCGGCCTCCTCGGCGGCGCGGTTGGCGGTGACCTTGGCGGTGATCTCCTCCATATATTTGCCGTGCAGTTTGAATTTGAAGGTGAACAGCAGCAGCGACAGCAGAATGAGAATGGCGGGCGCGATCAGCATCATAAAACTGATGGCGTTTTTCGCCGTCTGGCTGTTCTGCGCGTGCAGTGTGCCGTCGTAGCCCGAAAGACTCAGGCCCGAGAACAGCACGATGGTCTGCAGGGTGTAGGCCATTTTCTGCAAAAATCCCTTCATCGAGAAGATGATGCTCTCGCTGCGGAAGCCCTGCTTCACTTCGCCGTAATCGACAATGTCGGCCAAAAACACCGTCTGGCTGATGAACATCGAAGCGATGCCGATCGACGCCAGCAGGAAGCAGACGTTCATCACGATCGGGATCTTGGAACTGAAGAACATCCCCGCGAAACCGACCAGCGCCAACGCCAGCGAGAACTGGTAGGTGCGCCGCCGCGAGGTGAACTTCATCATGATCGGAATGACCGCCAGACCCAGGATCGAGCCGGCCGAACCGAACAGGTTGAACACGCTCTGGCCGTCGGGCTTGCCCAGCACCACGTCAAAATAATACGCGCCGACGCCGCTGACCATGTACCAGCCCGCGTTCGAGAGCATGGCAAACAGCATAAAGATCAGCAGTTGGTCGTTGTGCCGTGCAATCGAAAACATCTTTTTGAAGGTGAATCTTTCTTTCGGCTTGGTGATATGCTTTTCACGGGTGCGTGACACGCTGAAAGTCGAGAAAACGATCAAACCCAGCGAGCAGATCATCGCCCAGCGCGAAAAACCGTAGGCGTCCCACACCTTTTCGCCGTTCATCATTTTGACGCTCAGCAGGGGAAGCACAATGGGGGTAAAGATACTGATGATGCCCTGCCCGGCGCCCGAGAAGGTGCGCGCGATGGTGGCGATGATGCTGCGCTCGGCGGGGTCGCTCGTGAACGACGGCACCATCGACCAATAGGGGATGTCGGCCATCGTGTTCGTCATACCCCACGCGACGTACAGCACGGCGACGTAAGCGTACAGCGGCGTGCCGCTCAGGTGCAGGGGGTTGGAAAACAACAGGGTCAGCACCAGTGCGTTGCTGAACGAGCCGATCAGGATCCACGGGCGGTATTTGCCCATCTTCATGCGGCCGTTGTCGACGATGGTACCCATCATCGGGTCATTCACACCGTCCCAGATGCGCGCGATGGGTGTCAGAAACAGCAGAAAATTATTCTTGAGCAGCAGAACGTCGGTCAGGTATTTGGCAAGGTAGTTGTAAAACAGACCGTAACTCAGATCCAGACCCACGGCGCCCACGCCATACGAGAGTTTTCCCCTCACGCCGCCTTTTTTCATCATAATACCCCCTTCTTGCAACTGTAAGAATTATACCAAAGAAGGGGGGCTTTTTCAATACATTTCCGAATTTATGCAACTTCCGTCGCGTCTTTTGTTTCGCCCATCCACTCCAGCAGCGTCTCGGGCGAGGCGAACAACTCGTCCAGCCGGCTGATAAACGGCACGATGTCCCCGAAATCCAGCGCGCGGTGGTCGAAGCAGATCGAGAGCGGCAGCACCGTTCCCACATCGATCCGTTTCTTGCCGCCCGCGTCCGTGCGCACGACCGGTTTTTCGCACAGTGCGCCGACCGCGATCGCACAGACCTGCGGCGGCACGATCTCGATCAGACCGGGCGTGCCGTGCGGGTCGCGGCAGACCGACCCGAGGTTCGACACGGTCACCGAGCCCTGCTCCAAATCGTCGGCGGTCAGTCGTTCGGTTTTGGGGATGGCGTAATAGCGTTTTCTGTCCTCACCGTGCAGGTTTTTGACGCGGTGCTTGCCGAACTTGGAACCGATCAGCCGTTTGATGGCGGTCAGCAGGTGGCCGCGGCGCACCTCTTTGAGCGAATCGCGCAGCGAAACTTCGTACATCGCCTCGTTCAGATCGGTGTTCAGCGCACGGCGGCGCACGTTTTTGACGTAGTCGGCCAGGCCGTCCAACGAGCGGTTGCCGCAGTCGGGCACGGTGACGGTCATCATTTTGCCGTTGGGCAGTTTCATCGGCATCGAAATATCCACCCGCTGCAGCGTGTCGATCTCGCCGCGCACCAGGTCGCGGTTGAAACGGATGTGCGCGTTCATGGCGGGCGCCGCTTTCAGCCCTTCGGCGATCAGCTTCAGCGCAAGGGTGTTGACCGACACGCGCCTGTCCTTCGGCCGTTCGGCGTTGCCGAGACGCAGTACCGTCAGCAGATCGCTCGCGTCCGCTTCATATAAATAGGAAACGTGCGGCACGTCATGCCAACTCTGCGAGGTCATGTTGGCGACGATCTTTCTCTGTATGTCAAAATATTCGGTATTGGTCACGGGATTTTTCATGGGTGCGTCCTCCTGCAAGATTCGTTTTATAGTCAGCAATGTGTTTGCCGGTTTGTCTTTCGACGCCCCCATCATAGCGAATTTTGCCCGGTTGCGCTACCAACTATCGGTTGCATTTTGCAAAAAGTCGGGGGAATTATCGGTTGCGCCCCTGTTTTCGGCGGTTTCCCTCCTTTTTTGACGGAAAGCGCGTGTTTTTTTCTCAAAACGTCTTGAAACTCAAAAAAGATTTTGATACAATATATTGACTTATTATTTTCTGTGTACTACTACATCTTGTAGAATTCGTCGGGAGGGACTTATGGACACCGAGCTTTCCGCGCGTCTGGCCGCCGTTCGCAAAGAGCACGCCTTTTCGCAGGAGCAACTGGCCGAAAAGATGGGTCTGAGCCGACAGGCCGTCTCCAAATGGGAGCGCGGCGAGAGTGCGCCCGATACCCAAAATTTGATCGCGCTCGCCAAGTTGTATGGAATGTCGCTGGACGAATTGCTCGGCGCCGAGGCGCCCGCACATACCGAAGAGGTGTATGAAGAACCGCCCGTGCTGGCCGAAACGCCCGTTCCCGCACAGACCAAAAAAGAAGAGCGGATCGCGCGCCGCGCCGGGCGCCGCCAAGCCCTGGCCGACGGCCGTGCCGCCCGTGCGGCACAGCCGCTGCTGTACCCCGGGGCGCACCGCGTCTGGAAACTGGTGCCCGTGTGGCTGATCGTGCCGGTGCTGTATTTCGCGCTGGGCTTTATGGCGGGCGCGTGGCACCCGACGTGGGTGCTGTTTCTGCTGCTGCCCGTCTATTTCGGGGAACTGTTCGCGCTGAACGCCCGTACCCGCAAAGAGTTTTACGTGCGGCAGCCGGTGTTTTTCGCCAGCGTATTTCTGTTCGTACTGCTCGGCGTCGTGTTCGGCGCGTGGCGTTTTGCGTGGGTGCTGTTGGTTGCCGCGCCTGTTTATCACTGGGTGGTGCGCGGTCGCTTCTCAGAGCGGCGCTGACTATTCAATCGTTTCAGGAAGGGGGGAGACCGTGAAGCAGTTTTTCTACGACGTGCTCGATTTTCAGAATCATCCGCTTGAGGACGGCAATCTTGTCTTCGGCGTTGATTCGCTCACCATGATCGATTCGCAGATCATCTTCAACGGGTCCAACAATATCCTCTTCCTTGAAAAGGGCATCACCCTCTCCCACTCGTCGCTGAGTTTCGAGGCGAACAACAGCGTGATCTACGTCGCCTGCAACAAGCCGCTTTACCAGCGGCTGAACGTGCGCGTTTACAACAATTCCACTTTCTTTATCGGCAACGGGGCGCATACGAGCGGCGTGGTCAACGTCATCGTTTCCGAAGAAAAGAACGTGTTTATCGGTGATGAGAATATGTTCGCCTTCGGTGTGTGGATTCGCACCGCCGACCCACATCTGATCTATTCCGCCAAGACGCACGAACGCACCAACGCTTCCAAAAGCGTGTTCCTCGGCGACCACGTCTGGTCGGGTCAGGGCGCTGTTTATCTCAAGGGCGCGCAGGTGCATTCCGGCAGTATCATCGGCGCTATGGGCGTCGTGCCCGGTAAGCATCTCGAATCGAACGGCTCGTGGGCGGGCAACCCCGTGCGGCAGATCGCCTCGGACATTTTCTGGGAGGACACCTGCGTCAACTCCTTCACCAAAGAGACCGCCGCCGAATACAACACCTATCCCCAGGACAGTTTTATCTATAAAACCGTCCCGACCGAGTACCTGTCTTTTGAGCAACTGGACGCGGAACTGTCCGCCGCCACTACTGCCAAAGACAAATTGAAATATCTGCAGTACCTGCAGCGCACCAAAACCAAAAACCGCTTCGCCATGCGTACCGGAGAGCCGCAGGGTTTGGGAGGCAAACTCCGGGCCTTGCTGAATCTGGCGCCCAAATCGCCCAAAGAAAATTTGTACAGCAAACTGCCGCCCGGCGCCGTCGACGCGTCCGTTCCCTCGCGCGGGAAAAAGAAGCCGAAACCGGCAAAGAAGCCCGAAGAGGAGCAGCCGCGTGACGCCGCGGAAGAGAACGCCGACGCCCTTGAAAAAGAGACTTCGCAGGAGAAAACGCCCGTCGAAGCCGTGGCCGAAACCACTCCTGCGGCCGATCCGCCCGCGCCGGAGGACGCCGAGCCCGACGAAGAGTAAACCCAAAGCGAAAGTCCCCGATGAATTGTTCATCGGGGACTTTTTTTGCGTCTGTTCAGTTTGCCTTTATGGTGAAACCGAAATCGATCTCTTTTTCATCGAACAGGCGACCGGGGCAGAGATCGTTCAATTCGCCCCATTCGCTGATGGCGCCCATCCGTCCGTCCAGACTCCAAACGGTGCGGTGTTCGCTGTGCAGTTCGTCGTGGTGCGCCGCCGTCGTGAGTTGTTCGGGCGACACGTGCAGGGCGTTGAAACTGAAGCGTTCGGCCGTGCCGAAACCGGTTGCCGTCAAGGCGCAACCGTCGGTTGCCGTCAGCGTCACGGCGCGGGTTTCGCAATGCGAACCGTTCTCCATCGGCCGGACGTAGGGCACGAGGTTGCCGGTGACGGTCCCCGTGAATTTGCCGATGCGGCACGCCTCAAAGCGGTCGGGGTAACTCTCGGTCGGGCCGCGCCCGTACCAGTCGATGTTTTCAAAATCCTCCCGCAGCGACAGCTCCCACCCGAGACGGGGCAGGGCGGGCAGATTTTCGCGCACGCGGCCCTTGACCGCCGCGGTCAGCGTGCCGTCGTCCGCCACCGTATAGGTGACGGTCAGGATAACGTCCGGCGGCGCGGCGGGACTGCCCAGCGCCAGATCGGCCGTCAGCACCACTTTGTGCGCGCCGGTTTCCGTCACGGCGGCGCGGTAGCATTTCTGCCCGGCGCGATCCAGGAAGTTGTCGAACCATTGGCCGCGCAGACCGCTGTTATACGTCGGCGGTCGCCACAGCGTAAACCGCGCGGGGCGTTCAAGTGTTTCG
>CADBON010000121.1 GCA_902796315.1 Oscillospiraceae bacterium
TCGTCGAAGTGACAGCCCTCCTGGTTCATCGACATCGTGCCGTCGGCGTTGTACCAGCCCTTCCAGTCATACTGCGGCTCGTTCACGGGCGACACGGCGGTCACGCGGTAGCCCGCCCCCGTAAAATGCTCGGCGCAGGTGTAGAGATAGTCCGCGTACGCGTCGTAGCGGCTTTTGTCAAGGTTGCTCAATCCGAGGTCGCTCGCGCGGCGGTACGCCCTGCCGTTTTTGGTGAGCGAAACGGGCGCGGAGTTCGCGAACAGTTCCACCCGCAGACCGTCGCCCGCCAGTTCCCGCGCGGTTTTCAGGCAGTTCTGCGCGTTGGCGTCAGCGGTGAAATCATACGTGCCGTCGGCTTGCAAAAAGCACTCGGTGCGGTGTTCGGGGACGTACAACTCCTCGTCGCCTTGACTGCCGGCCCCGAGGTTGTAGCGGTAGATATTCAGACCAATGCCCGTTTCTTTATCATACAAATAAGAAAGGATCTCCCGCGCGTTCTCCCAACCGCCGACGTCCTGCGCCCACCAACAGGCGCTGGCGCCGAAACCGTCCATCGTCTGGTAGGTCAGATGGCGGTCGTACACGGTCTTGCCCGTGCCGGCGTTGCCGTTCACGATCTTGTCCTCGCGCTTTTCGCGCAGTTTGCCGCCGACAAAAACGCCCGTCGGCCACGAGGCCGCCAGCAGCAGAACGAGAATGACGATGCCGATCTTCTTTCCCTTTTTCATACAAGCCCTCCCGGCCGGTCACGGCCGCCGCAATCTTGTTTCTATTCTAACACGTCCGCGGGCGGAATACAACTGTAAAATAACCTTGCAAAACCGTTTGCCGGGCGGTATAATGAATCGTCAACAAACGTCGGAACGGGGGGAACACTTTGTCGAACACAGCCGCCAAAAGTCCGCTTTTCACGCGCGACAAAACCTTTTATCGCTCTCTGTTTGCGCTTGCCGTGCCGGTGGCGCTGCAAAACCTGATCACCTTCGCCGTCGGCTTTGCCGACAATCTGATGGTCAGTTCGTTGGGTGATTCCGCCGTTTCGGGCGTCTATATGGGCGGTCAGATCCAGACCTTCCTGCAGATGTTCTCGGGCGGCGTCGAGGGCGCCATCCTGGTGCTTGCCGCCCAGTACTGGGGCAAGAAAGATACGGCAAGCATCAAGCGTATCGTCTCCATCGGCACCCATTTTTCGCTGATCATCGGCACGCTGCTTACCGCCGTGTGCGCGCTCGCACCCTCCTTCATCATCGGCCTGTTCACGCACGACGCTCAGGTGATCGCCGACGGCGTGATCTACCTGCGCACGGTCTGCTTTTCCTATGTGTTTTTCTGCCTGACCCAGGCGCTTATCGCCGCCATGCGCAGCGTGGAGCAGGCGAATATCGGCATGGTCGTTTCCGCGATATCGCTGGTCGTCAACGTCTTTCTCAACTACGGCCTCATCTTCGGAAAATTCGGCCTGCCGGCGCTTGGCGTGCGCGGCGCGGCGATCGCCACACTGCTGTCGCGCGTGGTCGAAACCCTCGTCATTGGCGGTTACGTCTTTTTCGGCGACCGCAAACTGAAACTGAAACCCGCCGACTTTTTGAAGACCGACGCCCTGCTGCGCCGCGATTTCATCCGCTACGGCCTGCCCATTGTAGGCGGCAACGTGGTGTGGAGCGTGAACCTGATGGGCAATTCCGTCATACTCGGCCGGCTCAACAGTTCCGTCATCGCGGCGGCGAGTGTCGCCAACAACCTTAACGCCCTTGCCTACGTGACCATGAACGGAATGGCCTCCGCCGTGGGTATCATCACCGGCAAGACCGTCGGCGCGGGCAAGACGGAACTGATGAAAGAGTATGCCAAAACCACCCAGATCCTGTTTCTCGGCGTCGGCGTGCTCACGGGTGCGCTGCTCGCGCTCATCAAAGCGCCATTCATCGCGCTCTATTCCGGCATCACCCCCGAAGCCGCACACTACGCCATGCAGTTCTGCACCGTGCTCTCCGTCACCATGATCGGCACCTGCTACCAGGCGGCGTGCCTGTTCGGGCTTGTGAAATCCGGCGGCGACATCGGCTTTGTGTTCAAAAACGATACGATATTCGTCTTTGGCGTCGTTCTGCCCTCGGCGGTGATCGCGCTGCTGCTCGGCGCGCCCGCGTGGATCGTTTTCGCCTGTCTCAAGAGCGACCAGATCTTAAAGTGCTTTGTTGCCGTGGTCAAGATCAACCGCTTTAACTGGATGAAAAATCTCACCCGCGAACAGCCCGCCGCGGCGGAGGGCTGACCCTTGCCTGCGACGGCAGACTGCCGCCCCCCCGAGCATTGTTTTTTGAATTCGAAAAAATACGCGTTTTCCGGTTGCATTTTTCTGTCTTGCGGAGTATAATTAGAAGCAACTTTTTTAAAGAAAGGAAATATCGTATGAAACAATTATTGGCTTGTATGCTCACTCTGGTTTTGACGCTGTCCCTGCTTGCCGCCTGCGGCGGGCAAGAGAACAGCCCCGCGGGTACCGGGACCCCTGCCGACGTCGCTTCCGTGAAGACCCTCGGTGAAGCGATGGATCTTGCCGAGGACGGCACCGTACAGAGCGCCACGTACGAAGACAGTTATGTGTACGTCTTTAAGAACGGCGATGCGTATTGGCGTCTGACCGCCGCGCTGGATGCGGAGCAGTCCGCCGCTCTTTCGCAGTTGGATATCCTTGACGAGAACTATGACGCCAAACTGAAAGAACTGCTCACCCCCATCGCCGTCACCAAGTGTGAGAATTTGAATGAGCAGAAGCTTTCCGACGAAGAACTGAGCGCCCTGGTCGGCAAAACGGGTGCGGATCTGATCGACGCCGGCTGGGTCTCCGGCATGGGATACAACCTCGACCAGATGCAGGTGTTTATGGAGTATCCCCCCTATGCGTACACCGTGACGTTTGAGAGCGGAACGAAACTTGAAGAGACGGACGATTTTGACATAATGGAGGCCATCAAGCCGCTGAAGGTCGTCTCTGTCACCTTTGACGGCATCGGCAACTCCGCGACCGATCTCCCCGAGACTGAAACCGCCGAATAACCCCTCGCGCAAAACCCTTACCCCAAAACATATGAAAAAGCAGACTGGAAATCAGCCTGCTTTTTTATTGTTTATTGTTAATGTATCGGCAAAAACGAGTTTTTTTCAGCGGTTCGCTTCAAACGCCTCGGCAAGGGCGTTCTTGATCAGCGCGTGCCCCGCGGGAGCGGGGTGAACGCCGTCGCACAGCCAGTAGGCGGTGCCGGTCGCGGCCGATACCTCGTCGAGTTTTGCCTGCAGCGGCACGAACACAAGATCGAGTTTGTCGGCGAGCCGTTTTGCGGAGACGGCGCGCTTTTCGACCTCGGGGCGAAAAACGTCCCACGCCGCTTCGGTAGCCGCGCCCTTGAGAACGAACGGTTCCAGCACAAAGATGGTAATGCCGGGCACGGCCTCCTGCACTTCCGTGTAAAACATCTCGCACACGCGCTCGTACTTTTCGGCGCACACGCCGTTTTGCGAGCCGATCTCGTGCCAGACGTCGTTGACGCCGATCAGCACGCTCATGTAATCGGGCTTCAGATTGATGGCGTCACGCTTGATGCGCGCGTAAAGGTCCACGCTGCGGTCGCCGCTGACGGCGCGGTTATAAAAGCGCAGCGCCTGCGGCTCGCGGCAGAGATAGTCGGCGGCGAACAGGGTGGGGTAGCCCAGTCCGTAGGTATCGTCGTTGTCGCGGCTACGGCCCGCGTCGGTGATGGAATCGCCCTGGAATAAAAACGTCTTCATAGCATCGTCTCCTTTGATTTGAGTATAACACAGTTTCCGTCGCCGTTCAACGGGTTTGTGGCTTTCTCTCCGTAAAAGTGTATAGAAATCCGTCCGCGTTTCGTCAAAGGCAGGGCAATATTACGGCTTGATTCTTGCGACGTTTGTGCTATAATAGGAAAGACGCCCGCGCGGCGTCCGTGAGTTCGTGACCATCCTCACGCAAATCAAAACTACGGAGTGAAACAAATGAAAAAGAACCAAGTACGCAACCTGACCTTTGGGGCGCTGGTTGCCGCGTTGTACGTCGGTCTGACCTTCGTTTCCCAGGTCTTCGGGCTTGCCAGCGGAGCCGTGCAGCTTCGCTTGAGCGAGGCGCTGACTATCCTGCCGGTCTTTTGTCCGGCGGCGCTTCCCGGCCTGGCGGTCGGCTGCCTGCTGGCCAACTGGCTGACCGGCTGCGCCCTGTGGGACGTGGTTTTCGGCACGGTCGCAACGCTGATCGGCGCCGTCGGCACCCGCCTTTTGAAAACGCACAAACTGCTTGCGGTCCTGCCGCCCATTGCCGCCAACACGGTCATCGTGCCGCTGTTGCTGCGCTACGTTTACGAACTGCCCGACGCGATGTGGTACCTGGTACTGACGGTCTTTTTGGGCGAACTGATCTCCTGCGGCGTGTTCGGCACGCTGCTGCGCAAACTGCTCGAAAAGACGGGGCTTGACAAAAAACTTCCCGGGTGAGGGTTATTCCGTCCCCGGCAGCATATACTCTTTCAGAAGAGAGGAATTATCGTATGACCATCGAACAGGCGATAGAGAACGCCGAACGGATCCACTTTATCGGCATCGGCGGCAGCGGCATGTGCCCGCTTGCCGAGATTTTGCACGCCGAGGGGCGGGTTCTGACCGGCTCCGATAATAACGAGAGCGACACTCTCAAGCGCATCCGCGCGCTGGGCATCCCCGTCACCATGGGGCAAAAGGCCGAAAACGTCGACGGCGCCGATATGGTCGTTTTCACGGCGGCCCTGCTGCCCGACAACCCCGAACTGGTCGCCGCCCGCGAGAAGGGGATCCCCACCTTTGAGCGCAGCAAACTGTTCGGCTATATCACGCGCCGTTACGCCAACTGCATCGGCGTCTGCGGCACGCACGGCAAAACGACCACCACGTCCATGCTCACGCAGGTGCTGCTCGAAAACGGGTTCGATCCCTCCGCGGTCATCGGCGGCAAACTGCCGCTGACGGGCACGAACGGCATCGTCGGTCACAGCGATACCCTCGTCGTCGAGGCGTGCGAGTATAAAGACACCTTTTTGGACCTTGCTCCCGACGCGGCCGTCATTCTCAATATCGACCGCGACCATATGGAGTATTTCAAGACGCTTGAAAACCTGCAAAAGTCGTTCCGCACCTTTGCGGAACTTGCGACGAAGTGCGTGATCTACAACGGTTCCGACGCCAACACCGTCGCGGCGATGCAGGGCCTTTCGGGCAAAGAGATCATCACCTTCGGCGATGATACGACCTGTGATTATTCACACGGCCCGGTCACGTGGGTCGGCGGTGCCTACCCCTCGTTCGACGTGCTGTATCACGGCGAAACGCTTGGCACGGTCACGCTGGGCGTCCCCGGCGAGCACAACGTCCTCAACGCCCTTGCGGTGATCGCGACGGCGTGCTGGCGCGGCGCGACGTTTGAGCAGTGTGCCGCGGCCATCGGCAATTTCCGCGGCGCGGGCCGCCGTTTCGAGTTCCTCGGCGATTACAATGGCGCCAAGATCGCCGACGATTACGCCCACCATCCCAAGGAATTGGAGGTCACCCTCAACGCCGCAAAGCGGATGGGCTACAAGCGCGTGTGGGCGGTCTTTCAGCCGTTCACCTTCAGCCGTACCAAGATGCTTCTTGACGATTTCGCCAAGGCGCTGTCGATCGCCGACCGCGTCGTCATGACCGAGATCATGGGCTCGCGCGAGGTCAATACCTATCACGTGCATACGCAGGACCTCGCGGATGAGATCCCGGGCAGCGTGTGGTTCGACACCTTCCCGAAAGTTGCCGATTATCTGAAAGCCAATATCGGCGAGGGCGACCTCGTCATCACCCTCGGCTGCGGCGACGTTTACAAGATCGCCCATCTCATCCTGAGGGGCGAGGAATAAACCGCGCGATCCCGTGATTTTACAGACTGAAAAAGCGATTTTTCAGTCTGTTTTCTTTTTCAGGATTGAAAACGCCTGCGTTCTCTGTTTTTTGTGATACCTATTTACACCTTCCGAAAGACTGTGTTATAATACTGTGAAATGAATCGCCATTTGCGAGGATAGGTTTTGAAGCACTTTGCAGATACCGTAAAGGAGAGCGACATGTTCAGTAAATATTCAGAAAATCCTATATTCGGGAATGCGGAGAGCGGGACGCTGTTTGACGTTTATCTGACAAAGCAGCAGGACGGCACACTGCGAATGGATTATTCCACCCGAAAAAACAATTCTCTGTCCGTTTCTTTCTCCGGGGACGGCATACAGTGGAGCGCCCCGCATCTGACGCTTGCGCCGGATACTGCAGCAGGCTGGGAAGACGTCGTAAACCGCAACTGTGTGCTGAAAACCGAGGGCCGGTTTCGGATGTGGTACACCGGTCAAGCGCACGGCAACAGTTATATCGGGTATGCCGAAAGCGAAAACGGGCTTGACTTCAGGCGCGTAAGAACGGCGCCGGAGCTTTTGCCCGAAACGCCTTTTGAGGGGCAATCCGTTATGAACCCGTGCGTGCTTTATGAGAACGGCATTTACAGAATGTGGTACAGTGCGGGTGAAACGTATGAACCGAACGTATTATGCTACGCTGAAAGCACCGATGGCGTTCAGTGGAAAAAACACCCGCTGAATCCCATCTTTGTGAAGAATCCCGCAAAAGAATACGAGCAGGACCGCATAGGCGGCTGTCAGGTCATACCGCACAAAGACCTGGGGTATCTGCTTTTCTATATCGGTTACCGCGATATACATACCGCCTGTATCTGCTGCGCAAGTTCCGCAAACGGTGTTGACGGTTTTCGCCGTTGCCGTCTGAATCCGTTGGTTGCTCCTTCGGAAGGCAGTTGGGACGCGGATTCCTGCTATAAACCTTCGGCGGTTTATGACGAAACGCGCGATGAATGGCGGATCTGGTATAACGGACGCAGCGGAAGTGCGGAATATATCGGCCTTGCGTTCAGGCAAGGCGATTTCAAAAAAGATGACTTTGAATGATCCGACAAGCTGCCGAGCAGGAAGATAAATCGGAAATTGAGGAAGAAAACTGATGGAGATACTGTATTTTACAAAACTATCCAATGACAATTTTGTTATAAATCAAAAAATCCGTTGGTTGTCGGTTGATGATTATGATTTGTTTTGCGAACATTTGAAATTGTGCGGACAGCGTGTTCTAAAAAGAAAAAACTGGGAAAAAGCATATGCTGACGGTACGAAATACTGTGGGCTTTTCATCAATGGGGAAATGGTTTGCAGAGCGTGTGTTGAAAAGTATTCCTTAAATGCATGGGAAGTTGGCGACGTTCGCACAGCCCGTTCATATCGGGGGAATGGATATGCCCATCAAGTTTGCTCCTTTGTATTGCAATATATTCTGCAGCAAGGCAAAACTGCAACGATACGAACAGAAGAAGACAACAAGGTGATGCAAATCGTGATAACAGATCTCGGCTTTTCAATTCTGTAACTTCCGGTTTGTTGAAAAGAATTAAAAAGGCGACTGAGAAAACTCTCAGTCGCCGCTTTTTATTCGCCTTGATTCTCGGCAATCAACTCCAGCGCGATCTGTCGCAGGTCGTCCATTGTGGAAATCTGGCCGCACCGCGCGCGGTATTGCGCCGCTCCGCGCAGTCCGCGGATATACCAGGCGGCGTGCTTGCGCGCCTCGCGCAGTCCGATCCGCTCGCCCTTGTATTCGCACAGCTTTTCGATGTGTTTGAGCATGACCGCCATCCGCTGTGCGACGGGCGGTTCCGGCAGGGGGGCGGTGTGGTCAAGCCAGGCGTTCACCTGCTGAAACACCCACGGCCGCCCGAGCGCGCCGCGCCCAATCAGCACCATGTCGCAGCCGGTCTCTTCCAGAAGGGCCGCGGCGGAGGGCCCGTCCGTCACGTCGCCGTTGCCGATCACCGGCACGCCCACCGCCTCTTTCACCGCGCGAATGATCGCCCGGTCCACGGGCGGGGCGTACATCTGCTGCCGCGTGCGCCCGTGTACCGCGATCGCGGCGGCGCCCGCCTGCTCGCAGCGCTTTGCGACCTCGACGGCGTTTTTGTGGGCGTCGTCCCAACCGGCACGCAGTTTCACCGTCACCGGCACGGGCGAGACCTTCACGACCTCGCGCACGATGCGCTCGCACAGCGCGGGGTCCTGCATCAGCCGCGCGCCCGCGTTGGCGGCGACCTTCGGCGCGGGACAGCCCATATTGATATCCAAAAACTCGGGACGGAAGGGCAGCACCTTTTCGACCGCCTGTGCCATCACGGCGGGGTCGCTGCCGAAGATCTGTATCCCTGTCGGGCGTTCGCCGTCGGTGACGGTCAGCAGTTCGGCGCTTTTGCGGTCGCCCAGCGTCAGGGCCTTGGCGCTGGCCATTTCGGTGACCGTGTACGCCGCCCCGTAGGAGCGGCACAGTTCGCGAAACGCGCGGTCCGCCACGCCCGCCATCGGCGCAAGCGCCGCATGGCCGCATATTTCAAGTGAGCCGATCTTCATGCCGTTCCCTCCTTCCGTGTCGACCGAAGCGTATTTTACCACGCCGCGCTGCAAAATTCAAGCGGCCGGTGAACGCCGGGCACGGCTTTTTCCGCTTTTTTTCGGAAACGCTTGTATTTTTAACAATTCTCACTTATAATTAAGATAACTATGGCTGATCCCCGACCTGGTTTTGAGGTGGTATTTTGGCGAATTACGGGCTTGACCTGCCGCAGAAGAAAAAGAAGGGCACACACCGCCGCACGGCGCTTGTGATTGCCTTTGTTTGCTTTGCGCTCGTGCTGGGCTCGGCGTCCA
>CADBON010000122.1 GCA_902796315.1 Oscillospiraceae bacterium
GACAGCAGCGCGTGGATGTCGCTTCTGTTTATCGCGTCGCTGACCAATCTTGTGATTTGCCTGTTTTCGGACCCGTACAGCGGCATTTTGCGCCGCCCCTATTACGAAGAACTGATCCGGTCGCTGCTGCAGACGGTTTACAACGTTTTTGCAGCGGGCATCATCTTTTACGTCTTCAAGATCGGCGTCGTGTTCTCGCGGCAGACGGTCTTGACCATGTACGCTCTGTACTTTGTGCTGTCGTTTGCCCTAAAGTGTTTTTGGAAATGGCTGATCGTTTCCAAAAAGGTGGATCTCACGTCCGCGCAAACGCTCTCGCTCTTTGTGATCGCCGACGGCGATACCGTCGCGGACGTTCTGCGCAACGCACGTGCCGGCGACTTTAACGCGTATGAGATCAAAGGTCTGTATATCCCCGGCAGTGACGAACGTGAAATACAAAGCATTCCCGTCATCGGGTGCGGGAGCGACGTCGCGCAATACGTCGTTGAGAACGGATTTGACGAAGTTTTGATCGCGACAAAGGACGGCTTGACGCCCGAAGCGTACGCGCAGTTGATCGCAAACGGCGTCGGCCTGAATTTCAGCGTTCAATCCCTGCTCGGCTTTCAGTCCGAAGATTACGCCGTTGACACGATCGGCGTGCACAAGACGCTCAGCGTCGGCAAATACACGTTTACGGCGGGGCAATCCTTCTATTTTCTGATCAAACGGGGGATCGATATCCTCGCAAGTCTTGTGGGGTGC
This sequence comes from Oscillospiraceae bacterium, assembly GCA_902796315.1. GTDB lineage: Bacteria > Bacillota > Clostridia > Oscillospirales > Acutalibacteraceae > DTU089. The sequence goes on from CADBON010000122.1 coordinate 748, forward strand.
GTGCTGCTGATCCCGATCACATTCGTCATCAAACTCGTTTACCTGCTGCACGGCGACAAGGCCCCCCTCTTCTACACACAGACGCGCGTTGGGAAAGGCGGAAGGCGCATCAAGCTCTATAAATACCGCACGATGGTGCCGAACGCGGACGAGGTGCTTGAAGAAATGCTCAAAGACCGCGACCGCCGGAGCGAGTGGGAGGAAAGCCAGAAGTTCGTCAACGACCCGCGTATCACCAAGGCAGGCGCGTGGCTGCGCAAGACCTCGCTCGATGAACTGCCCCAGCTGTTGAACGTGCTGAAGGGCGAAATGTCGCTGGTGGGCCCCCGCCCCCTGGTGGTGGGTGAACTGGAAGCGCACGGCGGACTGAAACTGTATCAGCAGATCAAGCCGGGCATCACGGGCTGGTGGGGGTGCAACGGGCGCTCCAACATCGACTATACCGAACGGCTGGAGCTGGAGTATTATTACATCCGCAACGTGTCCGCCTATCTGGACTTTTTGTGTATTTTGAGAACGGCGGTAGCCGTTTTAAAAAGGGACGGGGCGTCCTGAAGCGGCGTGACCGGCCGAAAGAACAGAACTGCAGCAAAGAGGTATCGCCGTGAAGGATATAAAAATCATCGTCGCCGCACATAAACCTTACTGGATGCCTTCCGACCCGGTTTATATGCCGTTGCACGTCGGCGCGGCCGGGAAGGAACGAATCAAGGGGTTTTGCAGAGACGACGACGGGGACAATATCAGCGACAAAAACGCGCACTACTGCGAGCTTACCGGCCTGTATTGGGCGTGGAAGAACCTTGACGCCGACTACGTGGGGCTGGTGCATTACAGACGGCATTTTGCCAACGGAAAACGGACGAAAGACAAGAAAAGCCGCGTCATCACCGGGCCGGAACTGGACAAAGAACTGACGGCGTACGACGTGCTTCTTCCCAAACCGAGACACTATTGGATCGAGACGAATTACAGTCAGTATGCGCACGCGCACCACGCCGCGGACCTGGACACGACCAGGCAGATCCTGTCGGAAAAGTACCCGGAATATCTGGACGCTTTTGACAAGAGCATGAAGCGCACCGCGGGGCATCGGTTCAATATGTTCCTTATGAAGAGGGACCTGTTCGACGCGTACTGCGCGTGGCTGTTCGACGTGCTGTTTGAACTGGAAAAGCGGCTGGATATAAGCGGATATACCGCGAACGACGCCCGCGTTTTCGGCTTCGTGAGCGAGCGCCTGCTCGACCCGTGGATCGAGACCAATCAAATCACGTACAAGAATATGCCCTACGTGTTTATGGAAAACCAGAACTGGTTGATCAAGGGCGGAAATTTTGTGAAGCGCAAGCTCAAACGTTCAAACAAAGGACAATCAAAATGAAGAACAAGATTGCGGCGGTGGTTGTCACCTACAACAGAAAAGAGCTTTTAAAAGAGAATATTGAATCCCTGCTTACGCAAAAGCCGAATGTGCCCGACATCCTGATTGTTGATAACCATAGTACTGACGGAACCAAAGAGTTTGTACGGGAATATATCGACAACGGAAGCATTGAATATTGTGACACAGGTGCCAATCTCGGCGGCGCGGGCGGTTTCAACTTTGGTATGCGCAAGGCGGTCGAGCTTGGATATGAATTCGTCTGGGTTATGGACGACGATTGTATGCCTACGGAAAACGCCCTTGAAGAACTCGTGAAAACCGACAGAGAGCTTAATGGGAATTATGGATTTCTCTCCAGCAAGGTTCTGTGGAAAGATGGAAGTCTGTGTGCTATGAACCGGCAGCGCGACACGTTGACGCACACCATTGAAACGTTGGATTCCGGTCTGAAGCCAATCGTAATGGCATCGTTCGTTTCATTATTTTTACCAACTAAGGTTGTAAAAGAAATGGGGTTGCCAATAAAAGAGTTCTTTATTTGGACCGACGATTGGGAATTCACAAGAAGAATCTCAAAGAAGTATCCCTGTTATGCGGTTGCCGAGTCGGTCGTTATCCACAAATCAAAAAGCAATATCGGCGCGAATATCGCTACCGAAAGTGCAGACAGATTAGACAGATTCAATTATCTGTACAGAAATGACGTTTACCTTTATCGCCGAGAAGGTCTGAAGGGTTTTATATATGAAGTTGTAAGACTGTCGGGGCATTGTGCACGGGTGCTTATGAAAAGCTCTGACCATAAAAAAGAACGCCTGAGGAAGATTTTGTCCGGAACAAAAGAAGGATTGAAGTTTAAGCCCGTGATTGAATTTGCCGAAACCAACGAGAAGAAGGATTTCGAATGAGAGTTGCAGAAATAACCGCCGATCCGATTTTACACGGCGGGCATGAAAAGTTCATTTCCAATCTGATCAAGAACAACCCCGACAAAGACGTTCAGATTGACGTAATAACGCCCTATCAATGCGAAAACGAGGATTTTCGGAAGACGGTCGCAGAAAAGGGCGGCAAGGTAATTGCGCTCGGTCTCCCCTTTCTTCGCGGCAAAAGCCGCAAATTGCTCTACAAACCGATTTACGCGTTGCTGAAAAGCGAACACTATGACGTCGTGCATATTCATTCGGGCTCAATATCCGCCCTTGCCTATATCGCGCGGGCGGCGCACAAAGCGGGGGTTGGCAAAATCGTTGTCCATTCTCACAGTACGGCGGTTCAGTCGCTGAAACACCGTTTGGTAAAGATGGTTTTCGGGCCGCAACTTACGAAATATGCAACGGACTATTTGGCTTGCTCCGCAGAAGCCGGAAAAGACAAGTTCCCCGCAAGCGTCGTGAAAAACAGATTGGTAATCATCAAGAACGGCATAGCGGTAGAAGACTATAAACGCGACGAGATAACACGGGCAAAGCAGCGGGAACTGTTAGGCATACCCGAAGACGCCTTCGTAATCGGTCACGTCGGACGGTTTGCCTTTGAAAAGAACCACGCATTTTTGCTCGAACTCTTTGAAGAGTATTACAAAAACGCCCCCGACAGCATGCTGCTTCTTGTCGGGGACGGGGAATTAAAAGACGAGATCGTTGAAAAGATTGCTCGGTCGGGATTGGGCGATAAGATCATATTGACCGGCAACGTAGACAATATTGAGGATTATTATCAGGTCATGGACGTATTTGTCCTTCCGTCGCTGTATGAAGGGTTTCCGTATGTGACATTGGAAGCGCAGGCCGCGGGGATTCCGTGCGTTGTATCAACAGGAGTGACGGAAGAGGTTATGATAGGTCAAGGCGTTGTCAGAGTTGATCTGAAAGACAAAGAGTTGTGGCTTGAAGAGATTGAAAAAGCGCGATCGGCGGGAATCACAGACAACGCAAACGCCATCACGGCTGCCGGATATGATATCCGCGACACCGTTGAAACTGTTTTAGAGTTATATAAAAAGGGGTAAACGAAAAACCGAGAGTAAACTTTTGTGACGAAAGATAATGGGACGGTGCTTAATTATGATACCAAAAAAGATACATTATTGCTGGTTCGGTCATAATCCCCTCCCCGAGCTTGCTCAAAAATGCATAGCCAGTTGGAAAAAGTACTGTCCCGATTATGAGATCATCGAGTGGAACGAAGATAACTTTGACATTCATTGCTGCCCCTATGTTGAAGAAGCGTACGAAGCCAAGAAATGGGCGTTTGCGTCAGACTATGTTAGGTTATACGTAGTTTACACTTATGGTGGAATTTATTTAGATACAGACGTTGAACTTGTTAAGTCATTGGACTGTTTTTTGTATAATAAATGTTATCTTGGCATAGAATTTGATTCTGGATACATTGCCACTGGTCTTGGCTTTGGAGCTGAAAAAGGAAATGAAGCAGTCGCTTTAATGCTAAAGGCGTATGAAGGTTTGTCTTTTAAAGAAAATGATTCTTCTATTATTTGTCCTATTTTGAACACCAAACCCTTTTATGATTATGGGTTTATTTTGGGAAAAGATGAGTTGCTCGATATTGGCATTGCCAAGATATTTCCAAGTGAGTATTTTTGTCCCATTAATTGTAGTACAGGTGAAACAACCATTACCGACAGTACTGTTTCAATTCATCATTACAGTGGTTCCTGGCTGGACGATGAAACAAAGTATGCCAAAAAGTTGACGTATAAACTTCTGAAATACTTCCCGGAAGACATCAGCCGACGTTCGGCAAAATTTATTAGTTGCGTGAAATACAGAGGGTTTATTAACGCCATAAAAGAAACCCTGAAATGGATCGCAAAGAAAAAAGAAGAGGGCAATCGATGAAAGCAGGCATCATAACGTGGTTTCAGTATTATAATTACGGCACGTCGCTGCAAGGACTCATTAAAACCATGAAATCAAATAACGGGAGAACAATGTAATGGACGCTGTTTTGGTAAGCGTAATAGTCCCTATATACTGTGTCGAGAAATATCTTGACAAATGTGTTGAGAGTATTGTTAATCAGACATACAAAAACCTTGAAATAATCCTTGTCGACGATGGTTCACCGGACAACTGTCCCATCATGTGCGATGTCTGGGCAGAAAAGGACTCGCGCATCAAGGTCATCCACAAAGAAAACGGCGGAGTATCATCCGCGAGAAATGCAGCATTGGCCATTGCATCAGGTGAGTATATTGGCTTTGTTGATGGTGACGATTATATTGAACCCAATATGTTTGAAACACTATTGAGGGAACATATTGCAAATTGTTGTCAGTTAACAGTGTGCGGAATATTTTTTAACGGTAATAGCATTTGTTTTAGCGACAAAGAAATAATCAATAGTGCAACTGCTACGGAAAGGTTGTTCGATTATAAGAAATACCAGTCTTTTAACGGATGGTCGTGTAATAAACTGTTTAATTCTGAAATCATTCACCATAACACACTCACTTTTGATGAGAGCATAGCATATTGTGAGGATGTATTGTTCGTATATCAATACATAAAATATATTGACAAAGTATTGCTATTAAATGTTCCGCTATATTACTATGTTTATCGCGAAGACGCCTGTACTGTCAAAAAGAATTATAAAAATGATACTGATGTATTAGAACTTATAGACTATTTCTTGGGCGATACAATGAACAGCAAGCAAGTTCGTCTGCAAATTATTAACTGGGCGGTCAGATCGTGGATCACTGCTTCAAGAAATTACATTATAGAAAAGCAGGAAAAAGAGGCATATATTCAATCAAGAAAAAGAATACAACGCCACATATTTTCTATAGTTTCATCTGATTACCACACCATTAAAACAAAAACAGCATGCATTATTATAGCATTTTGTCCGCATGTATTGCGGTTACTAATAGAATTGAAGGAAAAAATATGAAAATCGGTATCGTAACATTAACAGGCATTAATTACGGCAATAATTTGCAAAATTATGCGGTAGTCTGAACGATAAAAAAACTGGGCTGTGACGTTGAAACTCTGAAAACAGAGTATGAACCTAACTATTGCAGAATTAATTTAGCCAATGCAAAAATGTACGTCAAGATGCTTTTCGGAATAAAGAATTGTTATCAGTTCATTCGTTGCATTAACTATAAGAAGTTCAGCAATTCATTTTTAAAAAAAGCAAGAAAACCTATAACGAATCAAAGCCAATTAGCGTATGTGACGAAAGATAATTAGGATGGTGCTTACTTATGATACCGAAAAAGATACATTATTGTTGGTTTGGCCATAACTCCCTCCCCGAGCTTGCTCAAAAATGCATAGCCAGTTGGAAAAAGTACTGTCCCGATTACGAGTTCATCGAGTGGAACGAAGAAAATTTTGACGTTCACTGCTGTCCGTACGTAGAAGAAGCGTACGAAGCCAAGAAATGGGCATTTGTGTCAGATGTCGCCCGTCTGTATGCGCTTGTTGAATATGGCGGCATCTATATGGATACCGACGTCGAAGTGTTGAAGCCGCTTGATTGTCTTTTAGAGTATGAAGCCGTATCCGGCTTTGAAGATGATATTCACATTCCGACGGGGTTAATGGCGGCCTGCAAAGGGCAGCCGCTGTTCGTTGAACTGCTGCATGAGTATGACGACATCCATTTTAAAGCCCCCGACGGAAGTCTAGATTTAACACCAAACGTCATCAGAATAACCGAAACCTGTATGAAATACGGATTTGTGCCGAACAATCAAAAACAAACCGTCAACGGATTCACGCTTCTACCAAGAGATTATTTGTGTCCGAAGAGCGCAATTACTGATGAATTACAATTAACCAAAAACTCAATCGCTATTCATCATTTTTACAGTTCATGGCGTGATGATGAAATGAAATACGCTAAAGCTTTGTGGATAAAGCTTCGCAAATTTTTCCCGGAAGTCATTAGCCGACGTTCAGCAAAATTAATTAGTTGCCTAAAATACAGAGGGTTTATGGCCGCTATAAATGAAACAAAAAAATGGATAGCAAAGAAAAAGAAAGAACCTAAGACGCAAAATGAGTAACAGCAGAGTTGTTAAAAACTCAATATTCAACGTGGCCAATACACTGCTGAATATACTATTGCCATTGGTAACGTCCGTGTACACGTCCAGAATTCTTATGCCCGACGGCATAGGAACGCTGGCGTATGTGGGCACGGTCGTTTCGTTATTTGCTTCACTGGCGTCACTCGGCATTCCGAATTACGGTATAAAAATAATCAGTCTTACGTGCAACGACCGTAATGAATTGAACAAAGCGTATACCGAGTTATTGTTATTAAACACAATCGGCACCTTCGTTGTGTCCGTTTTCTTCATCGTCTACGTTTTCTTCTTTGTGAAGGACTACAAGGTGTTATATTTTGTGTTGGGAATTCCGCTTTTTCTGAACTGTATTAACGTTGATTGGTACTACGGCGGAATTGAACGTTACGACACCGTCGCGATACGTTCCTTTATCATAAAGTGTTTATCCGTTATTGCGATGTTCCTTTTTGTACGCACGAAAGAAGACCTGATCAAATACGCGATCATTTCCGCTGCCGCAAGTGCGTTGAACATTGTTGTCGGGTTCCGGTTGGCAAAAGCAAAAATCGTTTTCAAAAAGCTGAATCTAAAACAGCATATCAAGCCGATACTGATCCTTTCGCTGACCATCATTTTTTCAACGATTTACAGTAAGATTGACATTATTATGCTGAAACATATGGTCGGCGAAAACTGGGTCGGTATTTACAGTAACGCGCATAAAATCGTGAATATTATCACCTCCGTTTGCACTGCGATAACCGCGGTCTTTTTGCCGAGGATCAGTTATCTGTATAAAAACGACAGAAAGGAATTTGACGCGCTGATTGCAAAAGGCCTTGAATTTCTTTACTTTATTACGATTCCCGCTTGCACCGGGTTACTGTTCCTTGCAAAAGACTTAACGCAAGTGCTTTACGGCGAAGCGTTCGCTGCGTCCGCTTCCGCTATGATGATCCTCTCATTGTTGATCGTCATTCAGGGCATAGGCGGGCTGACAAATTACCAGGTCGTGATTTGTGCCGGAAAAGAGTCGGTTTTTATTCCAACCACTATCATCTCTATGCTCATAAATATTTCCGTTAACTGGCTGCTGATTCCGCGGTATAATGCCGTCGGGGCAGCCGTGGCGTCCGTTTTGGGCGAGTTGTTTTTGAATGTGGCGCTGTTTATTTACATACACAAAACGGTCGGCTTTAAGGTGCGCGCTTTAACTCTCGTAAAATGTTTGATTGCCGACGCAGTAATGGTTGGCGCGATTTTTGCTGTGAAATGGATTGAAATGAGTTCCCTTCCCCACTGTATTCTTGTTGTGACCGTCGGCGCCGCCGCTTACGTATTAGTGAGTATGGTTCTCAAGAACAACGTTTTGAACACCCTCACAAAAGCCATCAAAGAACGCGCCGGTGCAAAACATTAACGTGCCGGTTTTGGAGACGATGAGAATGAAAAAAGTCATGTTGGTCTTCGGCACAAGACCCGAAGCGATCAAGATGTGCCCGTTAGTAGCGGAGCTGAAGAAGCGGCCGTCGTTTCGGACAGTCGTCTGTGTAACGGCGCAGCACCGGCAGCTGCTCGACCAGGTTCTTGAGACGTTTGGCGTCGTGCCGGATTACGATCTCAATATCATGAAAAACAGGCAGACGCTTTTTGATATCACGACCGGAGTTCTGGACGGAATTAAGGAAGTGCTTGAAAAAGAGAAGCCAGACGTGGTTTTGGTACACGGTGACACAAGCACCACCTTCGTGACGGCTTTGGCCTGTTTCTATCTGCAGATCCCGGTCGGGCACGTTGAGGCCGGGCTCAGGACCTATAACATCGATTCGCCTTACCCGGAAGAATTCAACCGGGAAGCGGTATCTATCATTTCCCGGTACAACTTTGCGCCGACGCCGCTGAGTAAAGAGAACTTGCTGCGCGAAGGCCGCAAAGCCGATACGATCTACGTGACCGGGAACACGGTCATTGACGCCATGCAGCATACGGTGAAGCCGGACTATCGCCACCCGGAGCTTGACTGGGTCGGCGACAGTAAGCTCATCTTCATTACAGCGCACCGTCGGGAGAACCTCGGAGAGCCGATGCACCGAATGTTCCGGGCAATTCGTCGCGTTCTCGATGAGCATCCCGATTGCAAGGCGGTTTATCCGATCCATATGAATCCGGCGGTGAGAGAGATTGCCGCACAGGAATTCGAGGATTGCGGGCAGATCCACATCATCGAACCGATTGAAGTGTTTGATTGTCACAACTTTGAGGCGAGAAGCTATCTCTGCTTGACCGATTCCGGCGGCATTCAGGAAGAGTGCCCCTCGTTCGGCGTACCCGTACTGGTTATGCGCGATACGACAGAGCGCCCCGAGGGGGTGGATGCCGGCACGCTGAAGCTGGTCGGCACGGATGAAGAAACGATCTACCGAAACTTCAAGCTGCTGCTCGAAAACAAGGAAGAATATGACAAGATGAGTAAAGCTTGCAACCCGTACGGCGACGGACGCGCGTGTGAAAGAATAGCGGACGTGTTGGAGGGAAAGGAATATTGTCCGTGGGTGCCGAACGCCTGAGTTGTATTGAATTTCGAAAGATACTATAAAAAGCACTCCCGCACCGCTGGGTGCGGGAGTGCTTGTTGCTTGTTGCTTGTTGTTTGTTGCGTTGGTGCGTTGGTGCGTTGGTGGGCGGACGTTACAGATCCAGCGGGGAGGTGCGGTCGTCCTCGAGGACGATGTTGCTGTCGCCGTAAATCGCGGTTTGCAGGGTTTGGGCGGCGAGGGGATAATCGACCGCCCAATACCAGATGCTGCCGCTGTGGGCGCGGCGCGATTCCTCATCCGGCATCACGTACTGCTCGACCTCGAAGCGCGCCCAACCGCCGATGACCGCCTTGGAAGCGTAACTGAAGATCTCGCTCGTGGAAAAGCTGGTATCGAAATAGGGCAAAAAGCTCTTGATATAATCGTTCACCTCATTCGGCTGAATGGAGGCGGCCTGCTGCAGCAGGGCGATGATCACCTGCCGCTGGCGGCGGGTGCGGCTGACATCGCCGTCGGAATCGCAATTACGGCTGCGGCAGAAGCCGAGCGCCTCGTCGCCGTTCAAGGTCACGGCGTCGCCGGCCTGTACGCTGAAGCCGTAGGCAGAGTTGATATAATCCGCCTCATACTGCTGCACGGGAACGGTCACGCCGCCGAAACCGTCGATCACGGCCTTGAAGAAGGCGAAGTTGATCATGGCGTAACCGTCGATCTTGATTTTGAAGTGATCCTGCACGGTATTGACCAGACTCTCGGCCCCATAGAACGGGAACGCGGAATTGATCTTGTTGAAGGTCCCGCCGCCGTCCGGGTCCTCAAGATAGGCAAAACTGTCGCGCATAATGGAGGTCAGGGTGATGGTACCCAGCGCGCGGTTGACGCTGACGAGGATCATGGAGTCGGTAAGTCCGGCAATCGCGCGGGCGTTTCGCGTGTCAACGCCGATGAGCAAGACGTTGATAACGTCGTCGCTGTACATCAGTTCGCCGCCGTTGGTCGCCCACTCTTTGAGATAACTCTCAAAGCCCGCGGCGTCGCCTTCGTAGATCTTGGCGAACTCGTGGTCATCCTCCAGTTGGGCGGGTTCGGTCTCGTCATCAAAGTCGTAGGTCATGGTGTCCTCGACGGTGGGCGCGGCCTTTTGCAGGCGGTTCCAATAGGTGTAACCGGCGACGAACACACCGACGCACAGCACCAGCAGAACGCACAGCACGATGATGACCGCCTTGAGCGCGCGGCTGCCGCGGCTTTTCTGTTTGGTTTTATCTTTGGCCATAAGAATCTCCGTTCAAAAACCGGCGCAGCGTTTGGGGCGCGCCGGTTAATAGTATAAGATGGGGGTTACGAAGCGTTGGTGCCCTGACCGACGTCGGTCAAAACGGGAAGTTTGCTTTCGTGCTTGCTGCAATACTTGTAGCAGTCGGGATTGTCGCAAAAGACGCGGCCGTCGGACGTGACGTAGAAATGGTGGGTGCCGTAATCGGTATTGTCGATATTGGCCTCGTCAAACGGGCACATCGGCATTTCCTGGTTGGCGAAAAAGGCCTGCAGAGGCGTGTCTTTCATGCTGAATTTTTTCAGATGGGGGTGGTTTTCTTCCTCACAGCCCTGCTCATACGTTTTTTCATTCACGCCCAACGCGGCAGTGGCGGGGTCACCGTTAGTTTTGGTGCGATAGCCGTTGCGAACCTGACCGACTGTCAATTCATCCAGACGGTAGCACGGCTCATTGATCGTGCCGAGCACGGTGCCGTTTGCGGCTTTCACTTCAACCTTCTGAAAGTAGTTTTTGGTAGTGGACTCATTCTTATCATAAAACGTGATCGTGTCCTGTTTTTTGCCATTGTCAATCATACCGGACATACACTGCTGCACGGTGGTGGCGATCATGATGCGCAGACGCACACAGTCCTGGGCGCGCTGGCGGGAAATATTGGCGCTGAAGACAGGCACGGCGACAGCCGTCAGGATGCCGAGAACGATCACGACCGTCATGATCTCGACAAAGGTAATACCGCGTTTGTCACGCGCCAAAACCTGGAGAAAATAATCGTACAACATACCGTTTCACCTCTGTCTGTATTCTATCATAGACTGCGGCCAATTGCAACAAAAATTGATTTGACGCCCGAATTTACACTTACCGGAAATGGCATTTGCCGTCAGCAGTGCCGTCCGGCCGCGGTGGGCACGGCGCACGCCCGCACGCGTTCGGCAAGGGTGGCGATAAACTCGGAATTGTTGGGCTTGCGCGGATGGACGCCGGCAGAAACAGCGAAGAAGGGCAAAAACCGTTCGGGCCCGCGCTCCCAAGCGACGCTCACGGCGTGGCGCATGGCGCGCTCGACACAGGCCGGGGTGGTACCCAGTTCGGCGGCAACGTCGGGGTACAGGCGCACCGTAACGGCACGCATATAAGACGGGTCTTCGGAACACATCTGCACAGCCGTGCGAAGACAGTCGTACCCCTTCATATGGGCGGGAATGCCGAGCCGCCACAACAGCGCGGTAACGGCGTCGGGTTCGGCGGTGCGTTTGCCCTCGTTCAAAAGCGACACGATCTGCCGTGCGGCGCCGGAAACGTCCGGCGGTTCGGAAAAGACCCGGCTGACCCCGAGCCGTTCCAGACCGGCGGCGAAGCCGGGATCCTTCACAGCGGTACGAACGGCAAGCAGGGGCCGTTCCAACGGGCTGAGCCGCTGCAGACGCAGTGCAACACCCGCGGCATCGATCCCTTGCATAAAGGCATGCAGAAAGGCGGCGTCCGGTCGGTTTTCGGCCATCAGACGCAGCACCGTTTCGCCGACCGGCGGGCACCGCAGGACGCGGCAACCCGCGTTTTGCAGCATCGCGGCAAGCATTTCGCTTGCCCGATCACCGCCGTCCGTCAGCAGAATGGTGAACCGCTGTTCCATCATAACTTCCCGTCTCCCCCGGTTAGTTCCAAATTGTTTTTCATTTTAGCATAATTTCCGCAACTTTGCAAGAGCAGCGGGCAAAAGCCGTGATACCATACACAAAATCGGGCGCGGTGCGGTCGAACGGTGTCGAATCGTGTCGAATGGCGGCAGAATCCTGCATTTTTCGCACGGCGACGGGCATGACGTCACACCTTCCAGTCGGACATTTTGCCGGCTTTCGCCCAGAGGGCGTCCGCTTTTTTGACCCACGCCTCGAACCCTGCGGGCGTTTCGGGATAGTCGCGGTAGTGGAACAGCAGGCGTCCTGCGTTGAGCGCGCCCGCGAAGATCTGCCCGATCTCGCCGGGCTTTACCTTGCCCGAGCAGATGCCGACCGCGATAAACAGCACGGTCTTGCACACGTCGGCGGCGGTGAACTTCATCCCGTCCGCAAAACCGCCGAGGACCTTTTGGCTGAACACGACGTCGTGACGGAAAAAGAACTCGTTGGCCGCCGCACTGTGGCGCACCACGCGGGTGAGCAGCGCCAGCATTGCGGCAAAATCTTTGCCCTGGCCGTCGTTGTAGCGTTTGTTGATGGGCCACAGCGCCGCACGGGTCGGTGCCGCCCCGCTTTTGAGGACGGAGCCCGCCACGTCGGCCGCGATATCGCACAGCACCATGGTGGCGGTACAGCCCTCGCCGTTAAAGGGTTTGGTCAGACTGGCCGCGTCGCCCAGCGCCAAAAAGCCGTCGCCGACGAAGGAGTAGACGGTGCGGTGGTAGGGCGTGGCGCCGCGTTCGGTACGCACGACGTCATAGGCCGGAAGTTTGACGTTGCGCGAAAAGATACCGAAGATCTTTTCGGCGTAGTCAAAGCCGAAATTGGCGCCCACGCCGAGAATGCCGTCGGCGCCGTCACCGGCGGGAGCAAACCAGGTTTTATAGAAGATCCACGACGCCCAGCCGATTTTTTCGGCGTGGAACTTCACGTACCGCAGCACGACGAAAAACAGGTCGTCGGGCGTCAGTTCAAACTTTTCGACCCCGTAAGAGTCGGGCAGACTGCGGCGCCCGACGGCGGGAATGCCCGAGCAATCCACCGCCAAGCGGCAGGTGCGCTCGCACTCCTCCCCGTTGCGGCGGTAGCGCACGCCGCAAATCTTCCCATCGCCGCCGTAGAGGAAGGTCAGAAACTCCGCCTCGTAGAGCAGTTCGGCGCCGGCCTCGACCGCCCAGTCGTTCATCCGCTGAATATAAGCGCGCTTGTGCAGGCCGACCACCCGGTCGTGCGAGGGTTTGGGGTAATTGCCGTAGGATGAGCGCGTTTCATTCTCGGAAAACGTAAAGGCGAAACAACCGTCGCCCTCCTGCACGGGCGGCAGGCCGAAATGCTCCATTTCGTCGGCGCCCATGTGAAAAATATCGTAAGCGGGGCTGACGGTCTCGCGGCTCGCCTTTTCGAGCAGCAGCACCGAAAGGCCCTGCTCGGCCATACGGCGGGCAAAATAACTGCCGGCGGTCGACCCGCCGATGAGGATCACGTCATAATCTGCCATCGGTATCCCTCCTTGTGTCCCATCATACTCTTTTTTCGCCGCCAATGCAAGAGGCCGTTTCCCCTTGATTTGCCGCGCCCGCCGTGCTATACTGATAGCGGTCGCCGGGGCGGCCGCGCCTGCGCGCAAGCGCACCCGCCCGGCCGAAACTACGATGAAAACGAGGGGGACCCGATGCCCGAAACGAAAGCCAAACAGACCCGTTTGCTGGTCGGTACAGAGTTGAACCCCATCGCCGGAAAAAAGCCGGTGGGGATCTTTATGGCGGCGGTGGCGCTGGTCGGTTTTGCCATCATTACCTACCGTCTGTTCTTTTATGTATTTGAGTACGACCCAAAGTATTACACGGTCGATTACGGCAACTTTAACGTGCTGTCGTATTTCACGATCCAGTCCAACATTTTCGCGTATCTGTACTTCCTGTGCGCGGGGCTTGCGATCCTCGGCGTGAAAAAGGCGCGGCGGTTCGGCTTCAACGGCACGGTCGGCGCGCTGGTGACGGTGTACGTGCTGGTCGCGGGTCTTGTTTACAACGCGGGCTTTCCGCTCGGGATGACCCCGCCCCTGACGTGGGACACCCCCGCGCACGCCATGAACTCGTTCATGCAGTGCTATTACCATATGTTTATGCCCGTTGTCACGGTGGCGCTGTGGTGCTTCCCCTTCACGAACGAAAAACTCGGCAAAAAGACGGCGCTGCTGGCGGGCGTATATCCGCTGGCGTATTCGATCTTTTCCATGGTGCGCGGCCCGCTGATGGAGCCGACCTACTACCCCTACCCCTTTTACAACCCCGACTTCATCTGGGGCACATTTGCCGGTGACAAACCGATGAACGTTGTCGGCGCTTACGGCTTGATCGCCGTGCTGCTGGTATTCGGCATCGGGGTGTTTATCGCGGTCGCCGCGTTGGTGGTGAGGATCCATAACAAGCGGATCGAACATTAAAAACGATCGATCGGTCAAACAACAAAACCCGCAGGGGTGCGAACTCCTGCGGGTCGTTTTTTATGAATGCTTTCAGCCGATCTTGCGCACACGGATGGCAGCGGGCGCGGCTTTGAGGGCGGCCAGCACCGCTTCGGGGATCTGCGCGGCGGCGATCAGCGAGTAGGCGACGTCACCCTTTGCTTTGGTGACGTAACCGGTGGTCTCGACGCCGTTGGCCGTAAAGGCGCCAAGCACGTCGTTGACCGCTTCGAGCGTGTTGGCGTGCACGACGCTCACGCGCTCGCCCTCGCCGTCGAGCGAGACGTTGGGGAAGTTGACGCTGTTGCGGATGGTCCCCTTCTCCAAGAATTCGCGCAGTTCGACAGCCGCCATAGCGGCGCAGTTTTCTTCACTTTCGGGCGTGGAAGCGCCGAGGTGGGGCAGGGCCGTGACGTTGTCAAGACCCAGCAGATCGTCGCTGACAAAGTCGGTGACGTAAGCGGCGACCTTACCACTCGCAAGAGCCTGTGCAAGGTCGGCGGAAACGACCAGTTCGCCGCGGGCGAAGTTCAGCAGGCGCACGCCGTCCTTCATTTCGGCGATGGCAGCCGCGTTGATCATCCCCTTCGTCGTCGCAACGCAGGGCAGATGCAGGGTGATGTAATCCGACGCGGCGTACACCTCGTCAAGCGAATCGGCGAAAGCGGTACCCTCGGGAAGGGCGGCCTTCATACCGTCGTTCAGGAAGGGATCGTAACCGACGATGCTCATCCCCAGCGCGTTCGCGGCACCGGCGACCAGTCGGCCGATCGCACCCAGACCGATCACGCCCAGCGTCTTGCCGGCGATTTCGGGCCCGGCAAATTGCGATTTGCCTTTTTCGACGAGTTTGCCCACGGCGTCGCCCTGGCCTTTAAGAGTCTTGCACCAGTCGATGCCGGCGGCCACGCGGCGCGAAGCGAGGATCAGCCCGCCGACGACCAGTTCCTTGACGGCGTTGGCGTTGGCGCCCGGGGTATTGAAAACGACGATGCCCTTTTCGGTGCAAACGTCCACGGGAATGTTGTTGACCCCGGCGCCGGCACGCGCCACGGCGGCGACGCTGTCGCCGAAGGCATACTCGTGCAGACTGGCGGAACGGACGATGATGCCGTCCGGATTTTCACAGGCGTCGCTGACAGCGTACGCTTCGCCGAGCTCGCGAAGACCGACCTCGGAGATTTTATTCATGGTCAGAACGTTGAACATGGTGACCGATCCTTTCGTTATGAATTCTCAGATTCGAACTGCTTCATGAAATCCACAAGCGCCTGAACGCCCTCGATGGGCATGGCGTTGTAGATGGAGGCGCGCATACCGCCCACGCTGCGGTGTCCCTTGAGGTTGACGAGCCCGTGTTCCTTGGCCTCTTTGACGAACTTGGCGTCAAGGTCGGCGTCGCCGGTGACGAAGGGAACGTTCATCAGCGAGCGATCCTCGGGCGCGGCGGTGCCGCGGAACAATTTGCTTTCGTCAAGGAAATCGTACAGCAGTTTGGCCTTGGCGTGGTTGCGGCGGCTGATCTCTTCCAGTCCGCCGATGGATTTCAGCCACTCCAGCACGAGTTTGCAGATATAGATGGTATAGCAGGGCGGGGTGTTGTAGAGCGAATCGGCGTCGGCATGGATCTTGTAGTTGAGCATGCTGGGCGTAATATCGCGGGCCTTGCCGAGCAGGTCCTCGCGGACGATGACGATGGTCAGACCGGCGGGAGCGATGTTTTTCTGCGCACCGCCGTACACCAGACCGAAGCGACTGACGTCAAGCGGTTCGGACAGGAAGCAGCTGGAAATGTCGGCGAACAGTTCCACGTCGCCGGTGTCGGGAATCTCGTGATAGACCGTGCCGTAGATGGTGTTGTTCATGCAGATATAGGCGTAATCGGCGTCCTGACGGAACATATCACGCGACAGTTTGGGGATATAGGAATAGGTCTTGTCTTTGGAAGAGGCGACCGCTTTGGCATCGCCGTAAAGCTGCGCTTCCTGAAACGCCTTGTTCGCCCAGTTGCCGGTAATGACGTAATCGGCCTTGCCGCTGCCGTTCATAAAGTTGAGCGGAATGGCCGCGAACTGGGTGGACGCGCCGCCCTGCAGGAACAGGACCTTGTAGTTTTCGGGGATGTTCATCAATTCGCGCAGAAGGGCTTCGGCACTTTTGATGATCTCGTCAAACTCTTTGGAGCGGTGCGACATTTCCATAACGGACTGACCGCAGCCGTGGTAGTCGAGCATCTCCGCCGCGGCGGTTTTCAGCACTTCCTCGGGAAGCATGGACGGACCGGCCGAAAAATTGTAAACTCTTGCCATGTTCAGGACCCCTTTGTTGTCAATTTTGCTATTTCCCTTGGTAGTTATCCACGAAAAATACCGTTGTTATTATAACGCATTGCCCATTCAATTACAAGCCGTTCGCCGACAAAAACCGGGCGCTTCCGCAATTTTAGCAGAATGCAATAATTTAAGAAAACGCTGTTTTGATTTTTTATGAAAAATGAGTTTAACGCCGCGCCCGACGAAAAGCGTATTTCCGTTTGAGCATTATGGCAAAAACGCCGCGCGAAAAATACGGCGGCGTCGAGAGAAATTACGCCCTTGCAATATCCGGCAAAATACAGTATACTATCATAGAAACAACAGATTTGCGAAGAAGGGCCGACTGTGACGAACTCCTGCGAACTGCTCGCGCCGGCGGGCGATATGGACTGCCTGAAAACGGCGGCGCGTTTCGGCGCGGACGCCGTGTACGTCGGCGGGCCGTTTTTGCAGCTGCGCGCCCAGAAATCCGCCTTCACCCGCGACGAGCTTTGCGAGGCGGCGGCCTATCTGCACGGCCTCGGCAAACGGCTGTACGTAGCGGTCAACAGTTTTACGCGCGAATATGAACTGGCGGAACTTGCGGATTATGCGCGGTTCCTCGCCGAAGCGGGCGCGAACGCGGTCATCGTTTCGGATCTCGGGGCGATGGCGGTGATCCACAAAGCGGCGCCCGACCTGCCGATCCACGTCAGCACGCAGGCCAACTGCTGCAACAGCGCCGCGGCGCGGGTTTATAAAGACCTGGGCGCGGAACGGATCGTGCTGGCGCGCGAACTGACGCTGACCGAGATCGCCGCCCTGCACGCCGAACTCGGCGACGCATTGGCGTTGGAGGCCTTTGTGCACGGGGCAATGTGTATGGCCTATTCCGGCCGCTGCCTGATGTCCTCGTTTTTGGCGGGACGTAGCGGAAACCGCGGCGAATGCACCCAGCCCTGCCGCTGGGAATACCAACTGCTGGAGCAGCACCGCCCCAACGAATATTTCACGGTGGAGGGCTATGACAAAGCCGCCGCCGTTCTTTCCTCGCACGATCTGAAAACCATCGGCTTTCTTGACAAACTGCAGGAAGCGGGCGTGACGTCCTTCAAGATCGAGGGGCGAATGAAAACGGAATTTTACGTCGCCCAGGTCGTGAACGCCTACCGTCACGCGCTGGACGGCGACGTGCCGCTGCCGGTGCTGGAGCACGAACTCGATGCGTTCAGCCACCGTCCCTACAGCAGCGGTTTCTATTTCGGCGACGAGCAAAAAGAGCCGCTCAACGACGGGCTGTACCGCTGGGAAACCACCTTCGCGGGCCGCGCCGTCAAGGACGTAAGCAACGGCGTTTTAACGCTGGAACAGCGCAACTTTTTCCGCGTGGGCGACGTGCTGGAAGTGATTACGCCCGGCAAATTCGGTCAAAACTTCACCGTGACGGAACTGCGGAACGAGGCGGGCGAACGCTGTGAGACCGCCTGCCACCCGAAAGAACGGCTCACCCTCCCCTGCCCCGTCGACGTGCGCCGGGGCGACCTGCTGCGGGCCCGCGTGCGAAAGGAGGCGGCGCATGAAAACGCCTGAGATCCTCGCCCCCGCGGGCGGCCGCGAACAACTGACCGCCGCCGTGCGCTGCGGCGCGGACGCGGTCTATCTCGGCGCGCCGGATTTCAACGCCCGTCGCGGTGCCGAAAACTTTACGGACGCCGACCTGCGTGAGGCGGTGCGCCTGTGCCACGAGCGCGGCGTAAAGGTTTACGTTACGCTGAATACCCTTGTTTTTGACCGCGAACTGCCAGCCCTTTACGCCACGGCAAAAACCGTTGCCGAAGCCGGCGCGGACGCCGTGCTGGTGCAGGACTTCGCGGTGGCGCGCGCCCTGCGCGAGCTCTGCCCCGACCTGCCGCTGCACGCTTCCACCCAAATGGCGGTACACAACGCCGCGGGCGCGGAGCTGCTCGCCAAAGAAGGATTTACGCGGGTGGTGCTGGCGCGCGAGCTGTCGCTGGACGAGATCCGCGAGATCCGCCGCCGGACAAGCGTGGAGCTGGAGGTATTCGTCCACGGGGCGCATTGTATGGCCGCCAGCGGCAACTGCTA
>CADBON010000123.1 GCA_902796315.1 Oscillospiraceae bacterium
TGCCAAAACGTTGCCACGAGGACTTTTTAATCCTCAAAAACCCAGTATTTATGCGGGTTTACAGCGTTTTTGGTATTATTCCCACTCGATGGTGGCGACGGGTTTGGGGGTGACGTCGATCAGCACGCGGTTGACGCCTTTCACCTCGTTGGTGATGCGCTCGGTCAGGGTTTTGATGAGCGACCACTTCAGCGGTTCGGGGGTGGCGGCGGTGGCGTCGACGGAATTGATGGCGCGGATCACGACCGGCCAATCATAGGTACGCTGACCGTCGCGAATACCGGTGGAGCGGAAATCAGGCACGACGGTGAAATACTGCCACACCTTGCCGGCAAGGCCCGCTTTTTCAAACTCTTCGCGCAGAATGGCGTCGCTCTCGCGGACGGCCTCGAGGCGGTCACGGGTGATGGCGCCGACGCAGCGAACGCCGAGGCCCGGGCCCGGGAACGGCTGGCGCTGCACCATATTTTCGGGCAGGCCGAGCTCTTTACCGACGACGCGGACTTCGTCCTTATACAGGAACTTGACAGGCTCAACAAGCGCAAAGCGCGCGGCGAGGTCTTTGGGCAGACCGCCGACGTTGTGGTGCGCCTTGGTGCCCGCTTTGCTCTCAAGGATATCGGGATAGATGGTCCCCTGCCCGAGGAAGCGGATGCCCTCAAGCTTGCGCGCTTCTTCCGCGAAGACGTCGATGAACTCTTTGCCGATGATCTTGCGCTTTTTCTCGGGATCGCGCACGCCGGCAAGTTTGTCAAGGAAGCGGTCGGTAGCGTCGATATAGATGAGTTTGGCTTTGAGCTGGCGACGGAAAACGTCGATCACCTGCTCGGGCTCGCCTTTGCGAAGCAGACCATGATTGACGTGAACGCACACAAGATTTTTGCCGATGGCCTTGATCAGCAGAGCGGCGCAAACGGAAGAGTCAACGCCGCCGGAAAGGGCCAGCAGGACCTTCTCTTTGCCGACCTGCGCGCGGATCTCTTTCACGCTCGCGTCAATAAACGCACGCGCCTGGGCGGGGGTCTTGATACGCTTCAAGCTCTCGGGACGGACATCGGAAGCCGGCGCCGTAGCGGGAGCGGCTTTTTTCGCCGGAGCGGCCTTCTTTGGAGGAGCCGCTTTCTTCGCGGTCTTCGCGGCGGGCGCTTTCGCGGCCTTGGCGGGAGCCGCTTTCTTTGCCGGAGCGGCCTTCTTGGCGGGGGCCGCCTTCTTTGCGGTCTTCGCGGCGGGCGCTTTCGCGGCCTTGGCGGGAGCGGCTTTCTTTGCCGGAGCGGCCTTCTTCGCGGCGGGTTTTGTCTGTTTCTTCTTTTCCATAATCGACGCCTCCTGTAAAGGAATAGTAAAATTTGCCGACTCTGTCGAATCGGCAAATTCATTGGGTGTTATTTCATCATTCCGGCGACTTCGTCGGCGAAATTGTCGGCTCTCTTCTCAATGCCTTCGCCTTTGGCGTAACGCTCATAGCTGACGACCTGGATATCGGCGCCAAGCGTCTTGGCGACGTTGGCGACGTAGCCGCCCACGGTGCCCTCAAACAGATCGGAGCGCACGAAGGTCTGGTCGAGCAGGCAGATCTCTTTCAACTGCTTGTTGACACGGCCGTCGGTGGCCTTGACAAAGATCGGGTTGGCGCGGTATTCGGCGCCGTTCGCGACAGCGGTCTGCGCCAGGGCGTTCTTGGCTTCTTCGGAGAGGAAGTTGAAGAGGAACTTGTTGTTCTTCTGCTCTTCATAAGCGGCCTTATCCTCGTCGCTGAAAAGACCCGCGGCGATCGTCTTGTTGAAGACGTCCATCTGAATGGGCTTCGGAAGGCCTTCGGGATTGTTGAGAGAGCTCTCTTCGGTGATGGCTCTGAGATTGGCGAGTTCCTCGGCGGAGATATCCTCATGGCGCAGGTACTCGGGGCTCATAGCGGCGATCTGCATGGCGACGTCCTTGCCCATGGCGGCGAATTCGGGCTTGGCAGCCGTTGCGTCGTCGGTATCGAACTTAACAGCCACGCCAACGGAACCGCCGGCATGGATGTAGGTGATGACGTTGCCCTCGACCAGCACGAAACGGCGGACGGTGAGTTTTTCACCGATGACGAGGATGAGGTCGTTGAGGTTCTCTTCAACGGTGCGGTCGGAACCGAGCAGTTTGCCGGCAAGCAGAGCGGCGACGTCGGCGGGTTTGTCGGCGACGACGGTCTCGGCGACCTTTTTGGCAAAATCGGTGAACTTCTCGTTCTTGGCGACGAAGTCGGTCTCGGAGTTGATCTCGACCAGAGCGGTGGTCTTGGTGGCCGCGTCGGTATAGGCGACGATCACGCCGTCAGCAGCGATGCGGTCGGCTTTCTTCTGGGACTTGGCAAGGCCGCGCTCACGCAGAATCTCAAACGCCTTGTCCATATCGCCCTCGGCCTCGACGAGCGCTTTTTTGCACTCCATCATGCCGACGCCGGTTTTTTCTCTTAATTCTTTAACTTCCTGTGCAGTGACAGCCATATGATTTTCCTCCTATAAAGAAGGCGGAAGCTTGGTTCCGCCTCTGGTTTGTTTTATTCGGCTTCTTCGGCTTCTTCGGCGTCGTCCGCTTCGGCCTTTTCATTGGCGGCATTCTGCTCGCCCTGACGGCCCGCGATAACGGCGTCGGCCATAGCGCCGGCGATCAGTTTCACGGCGCGGATGGCGTCGTCGTTGCCGGGGATGACGTAATCGATCTCATCGGGATCGCAGTTGGTGTCGACGATGGCGACGATCGGGATGCCGAGTTTTTTCGCCTCAAGAACGGCGATGCGCTCTTTGCGGGGGTCGACGATGAACATCGCGGCGGGCATCTTTTTCATTTCGGTGATGCCGCCCATGAACTTCTCGAGTTTTTCGCGCTCAAGGTTGAGTTTGATGACCTCTTTCTTAGGAAGCATATCAAAGGTGCCGTCCGCTTCCATGGCCTTGAGCTGGGCAAGGCGGCGGATGCGCTTCTGAATGGTTTTGAAGTTGGTGAGCATACCGCCGAGCCAACGGGCGTTGACGTAGCTCATACCGCAGCGCTCGGCCTCATCTTTAATGGAGTCCTGCGCCTGTTTCTTGGTGCCGACGAACATGATCTCGCCGCCCTCGGCCGCGGTCTTGTTGACGAAGTTGTACGCCTCTTCAAGTTTGACGACCGTCTTCTGGAGATCGATAATGTAGATACCGTTTCTCTCGGTGAAGATGTAGGGAGCCATTTTGGGGTTCCAGCGGCGGGTCTGGTGACCGAAGTGAACACCGGCCTCCAGAAGTTGTTTCATGGATACGACTGACATGGGAATTCCTCCTTTTTTTTGTTAAACCGCCGCACAGGGTCCATTCGCCCGCGCCACGCCTTTCGGCGCACACGACGCGTGCAATCGCCCGTGCGTGAGATTTATGCTGTAGTAGTATATCACGGTTATCGTGAA
Organism: Oscillospiraceae bacterium; assembly: GCA_902796315.1. Taxonomy (GTDB): domain Bacteria; phylum Bacillota; class Clostridia; order Oscillospirales; family Acutalibacteraceae; genus DTU089. Next base: position 3,422 of record CADBON010000123.1, read on the forward strand.
ATTGCAAGAGATTTCTTCAAAAAATTTGTAACTATTAACGGTATATTATAGTTCCATTTCAATGTACTGTTCGCGCTCGGCGCCGACCGAAACGTAACGCACCGGAACGCCGACCGCGCTCTCGATGTAACGGACGTATTTCTGCGCGTTTTCGGGCAGATCCTCAAAATGACGGGCGTCGGAAATATCGCTCCCCCACCCTTCGAAATACTCGTAGACGGGCTTGGCGACGGTGAGGTCGTAACCCATGGGGAATTTTTCGACGCGGCGGCCGTTGATCTCGTACGCGACACAGACGGGAATACGCTCGAGGTATGAAAGCACGTCGAGCTTCGTCAGCGCCAGGCAGGTCGCCCCTTGCACCAGCGCGCCGTAGCGGGAAGCAACGACGTCAAACCCGCCGACGCGGCGCGGACGGCCGGTCGCGGCGCCGTACTCGCCGCCCGCTTCACGCAGGGCGTCGCCCTCGGGCCCGAAGAGTTCGCAGGTGAACGGGCCTTCGCCGACGCAGCTGGAATAGGCCTTGATGATGCCGATGCACTCGTCCAGTTTCAGATTGGGCACGCCGGCGCCGATGGGGGCGTAAGCGGCGATGTTATTGGACGAGGAAGTGAACGGATAAATCCCGAAATCCACGTCGCGCAGAGCGCCGAGCTGCGCCTCGAAGAGGATATCCTTCCCCTCTTTGGCGGCCTCGTTGAGGTAGTCGGTGGCGTCGGTGATATAGTCGCGGAACGGCATGGCGAAATTCTCAAGCCACGCGACCATTTCGTCGGCCTTGATGGGCTCATAACGATAGCCGCCCGCGACGGTCAGATTCTTCCATTCGACGAGATCGGCCATCTTATCCGCCAGCAGCTCCGGGTGCAGCAAATCGCCGAAGCGGAGCGTTTTTTTCATATACTTATCGGCGTAAACGGGCGCGATCCCGCGGCGGGTGGAACCGAACTTTTTGCCCGCCAGACGGTCTTCTTCAAGCCCGTCGAGCAATTTGTGATAGGGCATGCAGATGGTGGCGCGGTCGCTGATTTTAAGATGTTTTGGCGTAATGTCGATGCCCCCCTCGCGCAGCCGCTCGACCTCGTGGTAGAGATGCTCGGCATCCACGACCATGCCCGGGCCCATCACGTTGACGGTCTCGTCACGCAGAATGCCGGAGGGCAGCAGATTCAGAATGAACCGCCCGCGCTCGTTGACGACGGTGTGCCCGGCGTTATTGCCGCCCTGATAGCGACAAACGATATCAAAACGCTGCGAAAGCAGATCGACCATACGGCCCTTGCCCTCATCGCCCCAGTTAATTCCCACAATTGCGGTCAGCATAGAAACACCCCTTACACGTTGATGGTCACGTCGAGCCCGAGAAGGTCACGGTTGGCTTCCAGCACGGGTTTGACGAAATCGTTGATAAATTCCTCTGTCTGCTGCGGCGCGCAGCCGACAAAGTCATGGATATTGAGAAGACTTTCCAGTTCTTCGCGGGTGATGGAGAAACGGTCGTCGGCGAGGATCCGCTCCAACAGATCGTTTTCGCCTCCCTCAAGTTTGATTTTTTTGGTTACGGCGACGGAATGCTCGCGAATGGCCTCGTGAAGCGCCTGACGGTCGCCGCCCTTTTTGACGCAGAACATAAGTATATTTTCGGTCGCCATAAAGGGCAGTTCCTCTTTGAGGTGCTTTTCCATCACACGCGGGTAGGGCGTGCCGCCCGAAATGACGTTCAGATAAAGCGACAGAATGCCGTCGACGGCAAGAAACGCCTCGGGCAAACTGATGCGCTTGTTGGCGGAATCGTCGAGCGTACGCTCAAGCCACTGCACCGAGGCGGTGACGGCGGGATTGAGCGCGTCGTTGATGACGAAGCGCGACAGCGAAGCGATGCGCTCACAGCGCATGGGATTGCGCTTATAGGCCATGGCCGAGGAGCCGATCTGCCCGCTTTCGAACGGTTCGTCAAATTCTTTCATATGCGCCAGCAGACGAACGTCACCGGCAAACTTGCACGCACTCTGCGCGATACCGGACAGTACGGAGAGAATGAAGTAATCGAGTTTGCGGGTATAGGTCTGACCGGAAACGGCAAAACAGGCGTCAAAGCCCATTTTGGCGGCGATCTTCTTTTCAAGTTCCTTGACCTTGGCGGCGTCGCCGTCAAAGAGTTCGAGGAAACTGGCGCCGGTACCGGTCGTCCCCTTGCAGCCGAGCAATTTCATCATCGGCAGCAATTGGTCAAGCCGTTCCAGATCCAGCAGCAGATCCTGCGCCCACAGCGTGGCGCGTTTGCCGACGGTGGTCGGCTGCGCCGCCTGGAAATGCGTATAGGCGAGGGTCGGGCAATCTTTGTTGTCAAGGGCGAACTTCGCGAGCGCGTTCAGCACGTTGATCAGCATTTTGCGCACGAGCAGCAGCGCTTCGCGGTACAGAATGACGTCGGTATTATCCCCGACGTAGCAAGACGTCGCGCCGAGGTGAATGATGGGTTTTGCCGTCGGGCATGCGTCGCCGAACGTGCGCACGTGCGCCATCACGTCGTGGCGGACGGCCTTCTCATAATCGCGCGCCTTGTCGTAATCGATGTCGGTCAGGTGGGCGCGCATTTCGTCCAGCTGGGCGTCCGTGATCGGCAGACCGAGTTCCTGCTCGCTTTCGGCGAGGGCAAGCCACAGCTTGCGCCACGTCGAGAACTTGCGGTCGGCGGAAAAGATCTGCTGCATCTGCGGGCCGGCGTAGCGGGTGCAAAGCGGGTTTTCATAGACGTCTGTCATGGTTACACGTCCTTTCGGCGGGATTTGTGGATCAGTAAGGAAACGCGGTGGAACAAATAGCGGAAGAAGGAAGCGGAAATGATACCGCAGCCGATGCCGAGGCAAATCACCAGCGCATCGTAAAGCGAGGCGTACCCCGCGGCGTCATGCTGGACCAGCAGGTCGCGCATACCGTAAAACAGCATGCCGCCGGGTACCAGAACGATAACGCCCGTCAGCAGAAAGACGGTCGACGGCGCTTTGAGAAGCACCGCGAACAGTTCCGCTGCCGCCGCTACGGCGAGTGCGGACAGGAAATTCGGCAGAAACAGCCCGTCAAACGCGTCGTCCGTCAGAAACAGCACGATGCAGCCGAGCAAGGCGCTCAACGCGGAAAAGCACCAGTGACGCGGGCGCAAACGGAACAGGATCGAAAAGCCGAGTGTGGCAACAACGCCCGCAATCACTTTCATCCAATCGGAAGCCGTCACGGGAACACCACCCCCTGCAGCAAGAGCGCCAGCGAAAAGCCGGCGGCGACCATAATGGCGGTGATAAACGCCTGGGCGATCTGCATCAGACCGGAGGCAACGTCGCCAAACAGAAGGTCGCGCACCGCGTTGCCGAGGGCAAGGCCCGGGATCAGCAGCATGATGATACCGATGATGACCATATCGCTGTTCTGACCGACGCCGAAATGCACGAGCAAAAGTCCCGCAAGAGCGCCGACGAACGAAATCAAAAGCGAATAGACAAGCGGATTGACGCCCCTGGCACGATGGCGGTTCAGCAGCGTCACCAAAAAGCCCGCGACGGCAGCCGCAACGGCATCCAAAACCGTGCCGCCGAAAAAGACGGCAAACCCGCCGGCGCCGATAACGCCGCCGAGGTATTCCAGCCATTCGGGGAACGGACGGGCACTGCAGATACGCTCCAGTTCCGAATCCACCGCATCAAGCGGGACGCGGCCCGCACACACGCGGCGCGAGAGTTCGTTCATCATCTCAAGCCGGAACATATCGTTTTTGGTGGAACGGATACGGCGCATCTGCGAAGCGCCGGTGCCGTCGGGCATACGGATACCCGCAACAACAAGAGAAGGCAGCGCAAACACGTCGGTGTGCGCCGCTCCGTATGCCGAGCAAATGCGCCCGACGGTATCTTCAATTCTGTGCGGCTCGCCGCCGCAACGTAAAATCCCCTCGCCGACGTCGAGAGCCTTGCTCAAAACGGCCTCCGCCGAAGCGGAGGACACGTCACCGCCGGCTGTGACCGGCGTCGTCGGAACGGGGGGAACGGAAAACTTTCGCATACGGGACCTCGCGGAAAAACTCACTCGGCCGATTGCTGTTTGCCGGTGGACAGGCGCTTGATGAGCTGATCCTCATCCTCGGCAACGGCCTCTTTAATGGCGACTGCGGCCGCCTTGAACGCGCACTCGATGATGTGATGGGCGTTTACGCCATATATCTTTTTAAGGTTCAGGTTGATGGCGGCGGCGCGGGCGAAGGTGGTGAAGAAATCTTCAATGAGTTCGGTGCTCATACCGCCGATGCGCTCATTCTCGACCGGGACGTCATAGCGGGTGTAAAAACTGCCGGAAACGTCGACAACAGCCATCACGAGCGCTTCTTCTTCGGGAACGATGGCGTGAGCGCAGGTGCCGATGTGGTGACGGTCGCCGAGGGCCTCGGAAAACGCCTTGCCGAATGCAAGAGCGATATCTTCCACCACGCGGTGATCATCATACTGTTTGGTAACGAGTTCACAGGAAACGTACAGGTCGATAGACGAGTACTTGGCAAACAGCACCAGCATGTGGTTGAGAAAATCGTTCGGCGTGGAAATCTTGGATTTGCCGACACCGTCAAGATTGACGGAGAACGACACTTTGGTATCGTTATTATTTCTCGTAATACCGTATGTTCTCATGTTGTAACCATCCCATCAAGATTATTCTCATACATAAGACGGACATTCCGTCATTTGAACAGTAACAGTTTATCACTATCGCAGATTGATGTCAATTGAAAAATCAGGTTTTGCCCTCTTTTTCAGCGGAATCGAGATAGTCCTGCAAAATCAGTTCCGCGGCGACGGCATCCACGACGTTTTTGCGCTTTTTGCCGCGCACGTTCACGTCGTTGAGCAGGCGGTGCGCCTGAACGGTCGTCAGACGTTCGTCGCGGTACACCAGCGGCAGACCGGTCTTTTCAGCGAGCAGCGCACCGAACGCGCGGCAGGCCTCAGCGCGAAAACCGCAGGAACCGTCCATATTTTTCGGCAGACCGAGAACCAGCGTGCTGGCTCCCTTCTCGGCCGCAAGAGCGGCGATCTTGTCGGCCAGCACCTCGGCGCGGCGTTCGGTCAGCACGCATACGCCCGTTGCCAGCGTGCCGCTTGCGTCGCTGACGGCAACGCCCGTGCGCGCGTCGCCGTAATCAACACCCAGTACGATCATACGGCTTAATCGCCTTCCTGCGGCGCTTCTGTCTCAGGCGGAGAGGTCGGCGGCGCGACGGTGGCGGGCTCGGTTGCGGGCGGCAGCGTTGTGATCGGCGCCTCGGTCGCGGGCGGCGGCGCAGTCGTGGCCGGCGCTTCGGTAACGGGTGCGGCAGTTGTTTTGGCGGCCGCCTTGGTCGTCTTTTTATCGTCGGCTTTCTTCTTTGTCGTCGATTCCTTCGTGGTCTGCGGTTTCATGGCGCTTGCCGGGATCTCGGCGCCGATGGCGTGGATCATCGCATTGTTGCAGGTGTACGGCAGGTTGCTGACTTTATAATAGCCGAGCGACGTGGAACTGCACCCCTTTGACGCCAGATCGCCCGTGCCGGTGCAGTAGCGGCGAGCGACGACGCCTTCGGCCTCCGGGAACGAAAGCGAGTCTAAATTTTCATGGATCGGCTCCATGATCGCGTGGAAGATCTTACCGGCGGGGTTGCCCCAAGTATTGGTGATGGACGTGGGTTTGTCGTAGCCGTACCAGACGGCGGCGACGTAATACGGCGTACCGCCGACGAACCAGCGGTCATAATCGTCGGACGTGGTACCGGTCTTGGCGAAGCACTCGAAGCCGGAAATGGCGTAAGCGCCGCCGGTACCCTGCGTCACAACAGTGTGCAGCAGTTCGCGCATGACGCCCGCGCTGCTTTCGCTCAAGACGCGGGTGCCGGCTTCATCGCCCGCTTCCAGCAGGACGTCGGAACCGTCGTTATTGGTGACTTTGTAATAGCAGTAGGGGTCAAAATACAGACCGTTGTTGCCGAAGATGGCGTAAGCGGCGGTCATTTCAAGCGTGGTAACGCCGTGGCTCATACCGCCGACGCAGATGGAGGACAGGTTGCAGTCGTAAGCGGGATCGTCCTCGTCGGTGACGAGGTATTTGAATTTCAGATCGTCGACCAAAAAGTCGAAGCAGGGCTGCAGGCCGATCTGCTGCACCAACTGCACGGGAACGGTATTCAGCGACTGGGCGACGGCGTACTGCACCGTCACGAAGTTGCTGGGCGAGCCGGCCACGTGGCCGAAGTTGTAGGGCCAGCGGCCCTCCGACGTCATGATTCCGTAGTTCTGCACCTTGGTCGAGAAGGTGCAGATGTCGTTCTCGATGCAGGGGGCGTACACGGACAGCGGTTTGATGGAAGAACCGGGCTGACGGGGTGAATCAGTCGCGCGGTTCAGTCCGCGGAAGGTCTTCTTCTCCCCTGCTCCGCCGACCATGGCGACAACGCGTCCGCTGTAATCCATAATGGTGATGGAGGACTGGACGGCGGGATTCTCTTTGGTGTCTTCCTCCTCGGGGAAGGTCTCACGGTTGACGTAGACGGTCTCGGCCTGATCCTGCACGTCCATATCCATAGCGGAATAGATGCGCAGGCCGCCGAAAAAGACTTTGCGCCACGCCTCGTTATAGGTCATGTCGTACTGTTCCTGCAAATCGGCAATAACCTTATCGATGACGTACTCGACGTAGTAGGAGGATTCGCCCGAGCCGATCTTGCTGGTGTATTTGATGTCCTGCTCGGTATACTCGTTGTCGTCCTCTTCGTCGGTATCCGTGACCTGGCTGCCCTTGTAGCCCTCGCTGTTGGTATAGATGAGTTTATAGGCGAGCGCGTCCTCATACTCCTGCTGATTCAGATCGCCCTGCTCGCGCATATAGTGCAGGCACAACTCCTTGCGTTCGGTCACGCTTTCGGGATCGACAAGCGGGTTGTAGTCGGACGGGAACTGGGTAATGGACGCAATGACGGCGCACTCGGCGGCGTTGAGGTCGCCGACGTTTTTGCCGAAGTATTTCTCGGCCGCCGTACGAACGCCGTAACAGCCGTTGCCGAGATAAACGGTGTTGAGATAGAACTCCATAATGGTCTGTTTGGAGTTGTAGCGTTCCAGATTCAGCGCGTTGAGGATCTCGTAAAACTTACGGGAGAGGTAACGGCCGTTTTCGCCGGTCAGGTTTTTGATCAACTGCTGGGTGATGGTGGAACCGCCCTGTGAAAAGCCCGACTTCGTGACGCCGCCGATGGTGCGGACCCAGTCGACGCCGTTGTGCTCTTCAAAACGCTTGTCTTCAAGATCGCGGAACGCGTCGACGAGCGTGTCGGGGATATCGTCGTAATCGATCCACACGCGGTTTTCGGCACCGTGCAGACGCAGCAGTTCGATGGTCTTGCCGTTGGCGTCGTAAGCGTAGATGATGCTGGTCTGCTCCTGGTTTGCCTTGTACTCGTCCAGGTCGATCTTCTGCTCGCCCTCGACGTAGTTTTTGGCAAAGCGATAAACGTACAGACCCGCGACCGACGCGCAGACAACGGCGATGGCCGCCAGCACGAAAATCACGGTAAACACCCTGCGCAGAACGGGGTGCTCCTTCCGCTGTTTTTTCGGTTTGCGTGCAGGGGCGCGCTTGCGCCCCGCGGGAAGTTTGGCCATAAACAAGATCCTCCTGTGAACCGAATCGGTTCAAGCATATAGTATCGCACAATTCCGTCCACTTCATACGGGTTTTCGGAATCTGTAAAAGCATAGCACGTCGTTTGCGGGGAACACTACCCGCAAGGGGGCGAGAACATGAAGAAAACGCTGCTGATCGCCGCGGCTCTGGCGGTTGCGGCGGTGGCCGGAGTCGGCGCCGGTCTGTCGGAACGAACGACCGAGCTGCCCGCCGAAACGGTCGAGAGCACGACCGCCGCGCCGGGCGGCTACGTGCTGCGGGACTGCAATGGACGCATTGCCGTTTACGCCCGCGGGAAAGAAACGCCGTATGAGATCTTCAATATTTACACCGATTCACTGCCGCCTGCGGACGCCGAGGCGCTGCGGGATGGCATTGTGATCGAAACGACGGAAGAGTTGAACAAGAAACTGGAAGAATTCACCAGTTGATCACGGCTGACTTTTCAGAATCGCGTCGGCAACAGCCATATCAAACGGCGTAGTGATCTTGAGGTTGCGGTCGTCGCCCCGCACGAGCCGCACGTCAAAGCCGCGGTCAAAATAGACGGAGGCGACGTCGGTATAGCGCTCCAGCTCTTCGGGCGAAAGCGAGGCCATGATGTCGGACAACTGGTTCAGGCGGAACGTCTGGGGCGTCTGGACGCGGTAGAGTTCGCGGCGATCCATCGTTTCGCCGAGCGTATCGCCGGTCGACGAGCGGATGACCGAATCGTAGATCGGCATCACGGTGTTGGCGGCGCCGAACTCCTCGGCGGCCACGATGTTGTCTTTGAGAATGCGCACGTCACAGAACGGACGGACGGCGTCGTGCGTAAGCACGATATCCTCGGCGGTGGTGCGGAAGTTCTCGATCAGATAGCGGCAACCGTTACGCACGGACAAGGAGCGGTTTTTGCCGCCCGCGATCACAGAGATGGACTCGTTTTGCAGGCCGTACTCGCCCAGCAGGGACTTGGTGTACTCGATCCAGTCAACGGGGCAGCAGATCACGCCCTGCTGAAAACTGCCGAACTCCGCAAAGGTGCGCAGGGTGCGGACGAGGATCGGCTCGCCGCCGACCTTCAAAAACTGTTTGGGCAACTCGGGGGAGCCCATACGTTTGCCGACGCCGCCGGCAAGGATCATATAGAAGAGGTTCACTTTCCGGGCTCCTTCTTTTCTTTAAAGCCCTCCGTACTCTCAAGACTGAACATAATACGGATGGTCATCAGCATCAGTTTCAGATCCAGCGCGATGGAATAGTTTTGAATATAGATCAAATCCATTTTGAGTTTGTCGTACGGCTTGGTGTTGTACTTGCCGTAGACCTGGGCGTACCCCGTCAGGCCGCCCTTGACCTTATAGCGCATACGGAACTCGGGGATGGCCTCGGAATATTTTTCCACGTACTCCACACGCTCGGGGCGCGGGCCGACGACGGACATATCGCCCTTGAGGATGTTGATGAGCTGGGGCAGCTCGTCGATCCGCGTGGCGCGGATGACGCGGCCGATGGGCGTAATGCGCGAATCGTGCTTGACGGCGGGCTGCGGCCCGTTCTTTTCGGCGTCAACGACCATACTGCGGAATTTGAGGATATCGAACAGGCGCATATCGCGGGTGTAGCGTTTTTGTTTGAAGAAGACGGGGCCGCGGTCATAGCACTTGATGCACACCGCCACGATCAAAAACAGCGGCGACAGCACCAGCAGCGCAAGGCCGGAAAAGCACACGTCGAAAATGCGTTTGAGAAGACGCTGCTCAACGGTCAGCCCCTCGGAGCCGCACTTGAGAAGCGGCGAATCGAAATAGGTAACGTCGGTCGCGCTGCACAGCAGAATATCCGAGATCTTGGGCACGACGTAAATGATCTTGTCATTCTCATAGCAGTATTTCAGCAGATCGTTGCGCAGACGCGCGGGCACGTCGCAGATGACGATGCTCTTGTAATGGTTGATGCGCTCGATGATGGCGGAACTGCCCTCGTCCACGCTGATGGACTCCTTGATGACGTAGCGTTCCTGGATCTTGCTCATTTTGTACACGATCTCGGTGGCCTGGTGGCTGCCGAAAATGATAAGCATCTCCTCGGGCGGGTTGAGCGAATGCACCACCGTGAACGAGGCGTATGCCCACAGGCACAGAAACGCCGTCTGGGCGAGCAGGATGTAGAGGAAGCCGAGCGGGTTGGCAAGTTTTGCCGTCACAAGGCAGATCTGCGCGTAGGCGATGGCGTTGGTGAACAGAAGCGCCAGCACGGAGGAGAAAATGATCTCACCCTTGCGCAACTCGTCAATCCGTGCCGAACCGAGGAAATGCTCGGCAATCAGCAGAACGACAAAATAGAGAACGACGATGAACAACTGGCCCTTGCTGAAAAAGCGGTGCTCCAGCACTTCGCGCGTGTTGTAGATCGCGTTCCAGATAAAGTAGTAAATCAACGTTGCGACGAGTCCGAAAACGGAAACGGCGGCAAAACGGATGGTTTTTTTATACTGTTCAAAATTCTTCATAGAATTCCTCTGCGGCCGGACGTGCAAAAAACAAAATCCGGCGAATATGATAGAGCGAGGTGACGCTGATGAACGTTCTGACGATTCTCGCCGATATGATCTGTCTGGTGCTGCAGGTCAGCGCGGACGATTCCTTTCCCCCTCCCCTCTCGAAAAAAGAAGAGGACGCGGCGGTGGCCGCCATGCTGGCCGGGGATGAGACCGCGCGTGCCGAACTGATCGAGCACAATCTGCGGCTGGTGGTACATATCATCAAAAAGTTTTACGCGGCAAACAAGGACCAGGACGACCTGATCTCGATCGGGACGGTCGGTCTGATCAAGGGGATCAACAGTTTTGACCCCGCCAAGGGCACGAAACTTGCGACGTACTGTTCGCGCTGTATTGAGAACGAAATCTATATGTACTTCCGCACGCTCAAAAAACAGTCGCAGGAAGTGTCGTTCAGCGAACCGATCGACACGGACGGCGAGGGCAACCCGCTGACGCTGATGGAACTGATCAGTGTCGAGGACAACATCGTGGACGAACTCGACACGCGCGGAAAACTGCGCAAACTCGCGACGCTCGTGGACGGCATCACCGACCCGCGCGACCGCGAAATACTGACGGCGCGGTACGGGCTTGCGGGCCGACGGGCGGAAACCCAGCAGGAAATCGCGGAGCGACTGGGTATCTCGCGCTCATACGTTTCGCGAATCGAAAAGCGGGTACTTTCCGAACTGCGAAGCGCTTTTCGGTCACAATAAACCGATTTTGTTCATCTTACCATTATTTTGAAAAAATGTCAATTATAGTTACAGTTCTGTAATATTAAGAATTTATTATAAAAGCCGAAAAAAACGCACAACAAAAGCCCTGCCGTACGGCAGGGCTGAAAGGGTTTGCGTGGTTACTGGGCGATGCCCTCTGCGATCATGGCGCTGGCCACGCGCTCGAAAGCGTGAATGTTGGCGCCGGCAACCAGGTCGTAGCCGAGACCGGCTTGCGCGGCGGCCTTTTCGGAACTCTCGTAGATGTTCTTCATGATGCCGTGCAGTTTTTCGTCAACCTCTTCGGCGGACCAGGCGTAGCGCATGGCGTTCTGACTCATCTCCAACGCGGAAACGGCGACGCCGCCGGCGTTGACGGCCTTGGACGGGCCGACCGCCTTGCAGTGCTCTTTGAGGTAAGCGAGCGCCTCGTTGGTGGTGGGCATATTCGAAACCTCGATGTAATACTGCGTGCCGTTGGCGACGATCTGTTCGGCCTCTTTCATATCGATCTCATTCTGGGTGGCGCAGGGCATAACGATGTCGGCCTTGACGCCCCACGGTTTTTCGTGCGGATAGAACGGGACGTTGAACTTCTTGGCATATTCCTCGATATTGGGCGTTTCCATCGCGCGGACCTTGAGCATAAACTCGACCTTTTCGTCGGTGTCGACGCCATTCTCGTCGTAGATATAGCCCTCGGGGCCGGACAGAGTGACGACCTTGGCGCCGAGTTGATGCATTTTTTTGGCGACGCCCCACGCCACGTTGCCGTAGCCGGAAATGGCGACGCGCTTGCCCGCAAGGCTTTCGCCGAAGTGGTTGAGCACTTCCTGCAGATAGTAGACAGCGCCGTAGCCGGTGGCCTCGGGACGGATGAGCGAACCGCCGTAAACGGGGGCTTTGCCGGTGAGAACGCCGTTGTCGAACGAGGATTTCAGACGGCGATACTGGCCGAACAGCCAGCCGATCTCACGGCCGCCGACGCCGAGATCGCCCGCGGGGACGTCAAGGCTCGGCCCGATGTACTTATACAGTTCGGTCATAAAGGCCTGGCAAAAACGCATGACCTCGCCCTCGCTCTTGCCGATGGGATCGAAGTCGGAACCGCCCTTGGCGCCGCCGATGGGAAGACCCGTCAGCGCGTTTTTGAAGGTCTGTTCAAAGCCGAGGAACTTGATGATGCCGCTGTATACGCTCGGCGCAAAACGCAGGCCGCCCTTGTAGGTGCCGACAGCGCCGTTAAACTGATAGCGGTAACCGGTGTTGACCTGCACCTTGCCCTCGTCGTCGACCCAGACGACCTTGAAGTTGATGCAGCGATCCGGCTCGGCCATACGGGCGAGGATGTTGTACTTTTCATACTCCGGGTGAAGCGCGACAAGCGGTTCAACGGAGCGGAAAACCTCTTCTACGGTCTGGATGAACTCCGGCTCGTAAGAATATTTCTTTTTGACTGCCTCGATGGTACGTTCGATATAGTCGTTCATAATATCCTCCTCAAACTTTTCGGTTTTTTACCATAAAAGACTTTACCACGCAAGGTCTGTTTTGTCAATCATCAGATTCACCAAACCCCGAATATTCGCGGACGTTTTTTCGTAGCAAAAGGACCTCTTGCGAGGTCCTTTTCATTTCAAGCAAGCAACGCTTAATACGCTTTGCCCCAATAGACAAGGCATTGGGCGGGTTTACCGCAGCAAACGCAGACGTCGCTGACCTGCTCCTGCTCAAGCGGGATGCAGCGGCTGCCGGCGCCGGTCAACTCTTTAACCTTGTCTTCGCATTCTTCGCTGCCGCACCACATGGCCTTGATGAAACCGTCGCCCTTTTCGGCGAGCGTCGCGTTGATCTCGTCAACGGTTTTGCAGGCGTAGGTGCGGTTTTCGCGGTTCTCGAGCGCCTTTTGATAGATGGCGGCGGCGAAATCGTCAAGCGCCTTCTGTACGCTTTCTTCAAGATCGTCGAGGGAAACGAACACCTTTTCGCGGTTATCACGGCGCACGATCACGCACTGGTTGGCGGCGATGTCCTTCGGGCCGATCTCCAGCCGCAGCGGCACGCCCTTCATCTCGTACTCGGCAAACTTCCAGCCCGCGGACTGGTCGCTGTCGTCGACCTTCACGCGGAAGCGCTTGGCCAGACGGTCGCGCAATTCGTATGCCTTGTCGAGAACGCCCTCTTTATGCTGGGCAATGGGCAGAATGACGACCTGAATGGGGGCGACGGCGGGCGGCAAAACAAGGCCGTTGTTGTCGCCGTGTGTCATGATGATGCCGCCGATCAAACGCGTGGTAGTTCCCCACGAGGTCTGGTGCATATACTGCAGTTTATTCTCTTTATCGGTGAAGGTCATATTGAAAGCACGGGCAAAACCGTCGCCGAAATAGTGCGAGGTGCCGGCCTGCAGGGCCTTGCCGTCGTGCATAAGCGCTTCGATCGCATAGGTGGCGACGGCGCCGGCGAACTTATCGCTTTCGGTCTTGCGGCCTTTGACGACGGGCATACACAGTTCGTCTTTGCAGAAATCGGCGTAGATGTTGAGCATCTGCTCGGTCTCGGCGATCGCCTCCTCGGCGGTGGCGTGAACGGTATGCCCCTCCTGCCAGAGGAATTCGCGGGTGCGCAGGAACGGACGGGTGGTCTTTTCCCAGCGCACGACGTTGCACCACTGGTTATAGAGTTTCGGCAGATCGCGGTACGAATGCACGATCTTGGCATAGTGGTCGCAGAACAGCGTTTCGGACGTCGGGCGCACACACAGGCGCTCTTCCAGTTCGGCGCTGCCGCCGTGGGTCACCCACGCGACCTCGGGCGCGAATCCCTCGACGTGGTCTTTTTCTTTTTGCAAAAGACTTTCGGGAATAAACAGCGGCATATAGACGTTCTCGTGCCCCGTCGCCTTGAAACGGGCGTCCATCAATCTTTGAATATTCTCCCAGATCGCGTACCCGTAGGGACGGATGATCATACAGCCCTTGACGCTGGAATAATCGACAAGGTCCGCTTTTTTGACGACGTCGGTGTACCATTGGGCGAAGTCGTCTTCCATCGAGGTAATGGCCTCGACCATTTTTTTCTGTTCTGCCATAGTTTTCCTTTCTTATTCGTCCTCGTCGGACTCGATTGCCGCGTGGTCCTCGATATAGTTCACAAGATCGCCGACCGTGACGATCTCGGCCAGCGCCTCGTCAGGCAGTTCGACTTCAAACTCGTCTTCGAGAGACATGACCAGGTCGATCAGATCGGTATCTTCAATGCCGAGGTCGGCTTCCAGTTCCGCATTGGGTGTAACGGCGTATTCGTCCGCGTCAAACTCTTCACAAATGATTTGCCGGACCTTCTCAAACACCATAACGATCAATCACTCCGTAAGAGATATGTTTTCGCCGTCCGCAGGCGCGAACGACGCTATGATTGTAATGACTTTGCGGGCGTTTGTCAATAGGTTTGCAAAAAAAGCCGCGGGCGCTCCGCGACGTTCCCGAAAGAAGACGTCGGCAGGCACGCACGCGGCAGTCGGCATGCTGTCAGTCGATAAAGCGCCGCTTGAGCCATGCCTTGCACAGCGGCACCCATTGGGCAAAGTCGGGGTTCGCGCGATCGCCGTTGGTGACGTAATCACCCGTGGCGAGGCCGTGACCGCCCTGTTCAAAGACGTGCAGTTCAAAATCGACCCCGTGCGCAGACAGCGCCTCGGCGTAATCGAGCGCGTTTTTGACGGGCACGCAGTCGTCCGTCGAAGTGGCGAAAATGAAAGCAGGCGGCGTCGAAGCGTCGACGGCCTCATCCACCGGCGGACAGGCCCCGTGATTGACAAGCACCTCTCTCTCGCAGCAGGCGCGGTTGATGCAGGGATAACCCAGGATCTGCGCGGCGGGGCGGCGGCCGCCCATCACGGAAGAAGCGGCGGCGAGATGCCCGCCCGCGGAAAAGCCGCAGATCGCGATCTTATCCGTCAGCAGGTGCAGTTCCTCGGCGTGGGCGTCAAGGTAGGCGAACGCCTCGTCCACATCCTGAAGCGGCTGCGGAAAGCGCGCGTTCTCGTTCAGGGAATAGCGCAGAACGAACGCATGATACCCCATGGCGAGAAAGCACATGGCGATCGGCTCCGCCTCACGGTCGGAGCAGAAGCGGTAACCGCCGCCCGGGCAGACCAGCACGCCCGGCCGTTTGTCGGCGTAAGGCATTTCGCGGGACGAATCCAACTGATAGAGGGCCAGCGTGACCCCTTCGTGCGACAGCGGAACAACTTGAACCTTCATAAAAAACGCTCCTTATTGGTTTTTGCCCTTGAGGAAGGGCGACAACGGTTTATAGATCAAGATGCAGATGACGGCATCCGCAAGACCTTTGACGAAGGTGAACGGCAAATTAAAGATCACCAGACACTTCAGCAGGTTGTCGGCCACCGGCAGAATGGCGGAATACAGGGCGACGATATTTTCCATCGGCTGATGGAACGCGACCTCGTATGCGGGATAGACGAGGAAGTAGTTGAGCGGCACCGAAGCGACGGCCATCGCAAAGCAGCCGATCAGCGAGCCGAGAACGGCCGCTTTTTTGGTCTTTTTGCGTTTGTAGATCAAGCCGGCGACAAGGCACATCACCGAGCCGAGCAGGAAGTTGCACAACTCCCCGACGAAGGCCGAGGACGTGCCTTTAAGCGCGATGTGCAGCAGGTTTTTGAGCAGTTCGATCAGCACGCCCGTCCACGGCCCGAACGCGAACGCCCCGAGCAGGGCGGGCAGGTCGGAAAAATCGAACTTGATGAACGGCGGAATGAGCATGGGGATGGGAAACTCGACGAACATCAGCGCAAAGGCGACGGCGGCGAGCATTCCCGTGGAGGCAACGCGGCGCAGTTTGCGGCTGCGCGGGGTCGTCTGTCGGGATTTTTGCGGGGCGGAAGTGTTTTCGGCCATTGTAAGCACACCTTTCAAAAATAAGATTCGCCCCGAAAAATCGGGGCGAATGCAAAAAGGTTTCAATGGGTGTGTTGAAATCTTCTCTCATCCGGACTGTAACCGTCGGTTCGGGAATCGCACCCGATCGGCCCGTGGGGGCTCGCAGACTATACTGCCGGTGGGGACTTTCACCCCGCCCTGAAGTTTTCGGTTATCTTCATTATATTCCGTTTACGGAATTTGTCAAGTCGTTTCTTTCCCCGCACAGTTCGCGGCGTACCACTCGGCAAAGGAAGTCTCGGACGAGACGTTTTCGTTGCCGTTGTCGTCCACGGTAACGGTCAGGGCGATGGGGCCGTGTTTGCGGAAGGGATCGTATCCCCTCTCGCAATTGACGCTGTCGTTATATTCCTCGTAAAACCGCTCGGGAACGAGATCGGGATAGGCCTTCAGGAAGTCGCGCATGGCCGCTTTGGCGCGCTGTTTGGGCAGCGTGGTCTGCAGCCCGTCATAGATGGCAGAGAGTTCGGCCTCGCTGTCCTCCAGATAAAACAACCCGTCGGGTTCGACGTTGTCGTTGAAAATGCTGACGGACACGCTTGCGCTGTACTCGTACCGTTCCACGAGGATAGCGGCCGCCTGCAGGGAGTAGGGTTCGTCTTTGTCGAGCGCCATTTGGATCAGCACGGGCTCGGCGCCGGTGTGCAGACTTTGCATCTGCGTCATATCGATGCTAATCTTGCCGGCTTTGTACTCTTTATAGTTGTACGCGGCGATGACGGAGCCGAGGTCGACGAACGAGACCGCGAGCAGCACCAGCGTGCAGAGCACGACCGCCGGGCGCACGTAGCCGAATTTCGGGACGAACAGGCGCACGATGAACAGCACGAACAGAAGGGCCAGCAGGGCCATGAACACGGCGGTGAGCACGCGCAGATAGGTCAGGCCGTAGAGACCGATATATTTTGCCATACGCAGCAGAGCCGCGGCGATGCAGAACTCGGTGAACAGGCAGATAAAGGTCAGCAGCGCGCGGGTGGAAGCCGGCACCCTCCCCTTTTCATTCTTTTGCGAAACCGCGCAAACGGTCAGCAGGACCGCGAGGTTGAGCAGCGCGATGATCGCCATCTGGAAGAAGCCCTGGCGGGCGAAATCGGCCGCGCTGAACTCCGGCGGCAGCAGGAACTTGAACGCCGCCGAAACGTACGCCAACTGCGAGAACAGATAGACGAGATAGACGAAGGAGACGGCGCCGAGAAAGGCGTTGACGGCGGTCGCGGCGGCCTTGCCCTGAACGGGTTTCAGCGGTGCGAGCGTGCTCGCTTCGCCTTTGCGCGAAGCAAACAGATAGGAAAACAGGAACAGGAACACCACTAAGCCGGCCAGCACCGAGATCACGACCTTTGCCACGTCGCCGAACACGGCGTCCGTAATGGTCTTGAACGCGGCGTCCGCGGAGGCAAGCAGCGGCAGCAGCACGCACAGCAGCGGCACGGCGACCAGCAGGCCCGTCAGCAAGGGGCCGGATTTTCGGCCGTCCTCTTTGCGGGCGGCGCGGAAGGATGCGAACGGCAGGCCGAGATGACCGAAAATATTGACCACGCCGGTGCGAAGCGTGTCGACCAGCAGCAGGGCGCCGCCGTCGTCGGGCTTCATCGAAGCGGAAAGGCCGTTGCCGCACAGCAGGAACAAGAGGCCCATCCACAGAACCGCACAGAGCTTCACCAGCACGGAATCATGGAACGCGAAGCTGACGCCCACAGCGAGCAGCAAAACGGAAGTCAGACCGTAAAAGAACTTGCCCTTCGCCGTTCGTTTGAAAACATAAATGAGCCCAAGCAGCAGGAACAGCGGCACGGCGACGGCAAAACCGACGCCAAACCCGTCAAACAGCGTTGCGCGGATCGTCAGGACCGAGCCGACCAGTGTCAGGAAGAAGAACAGACGGTCGCGGCCGTTCACGGGGCGGGTCTTCGGCCGGGGCGGCAGGGGTTGCGGCGCGTACGGAACGGCGGCCGGAGCGGGCTGCGGAACGGGCTGGGGAGCCGGCTGGGGAGCCGGCTGCGGCACGGGCTGCGGCGCGGCTGTTTCCGGCATCGGCGCACCGCCGGTCGGCGCGTCGTCGGGTGCAAAAAACTTGTGTTTCACGTTAGTCATCCTCACTTTCGTGGTACTCTAAAATATCGCCGGGCTGGCACTGCAGTTCGCGGCAGATGGCGGCAAGGGTGGAAAACCGCACCGCCTTGGCCTTGCCCGTTTTTAAGATGGAAAGATTGGCTTGCGTAATGCCCACGCGCGCGGCGAGTTCGCCCGAACTCATCTTGCGCCTGGCGAGCATCACGTCCAAGTTTACCGTAATCATGGCGCCCTCCCGTCAGACCGTCAGGTCGTTTTCTTCCTGCAAGTCGGTGGCCTTTTCAAACGAGTTTTTCACGACGCGCAGCAGCAGCCACAAAAACAGGCCCGCCGCGGGGATCGGGAATGCACCGTACACGAAGAAGCAGAGCGGAAGAGCAAGAAGGCCGGCGGCGAAGCAAGTCCACGAGAGAATGCGCAGCGATTTGACCGCCGTGCGCGTAAACCCTTTGTCCTCGCCGACCAGACGCAAAAACTTGTTGAGGTGGAACAGGGTGATTGCGGCCGCGGGCGAGCAGGCGTAAAACGTCGCAAGCAGCGCGGTATAGCGCACGGTGCTGAACGTTCGGCCGAGACCGCAGTACCAGCGGAACACCCACGGCGCCGTCACGAGCAGCACGGCGAACACACCGAAGAGCGCCCATACCACAAGACGCGTGGCCTTCAGAGATAAATCGGAATGTTTCATGAAAGCACCTCCGACATGCAGAATAGCACAAGTTTTATCGTTTGTCAATAAAAATTTCATAAAAAACGAAAAAAGTTTTGCGTAAGCGAAAACACCGCGTACGCCCTGCTCCCCTATTTCAATATTGACTTTCGCGCGCAAATCTATTATAATCATTAAACATTCATAATATGGGAGAATTTGTCATGGGAATTTATGAAGAATTACAAGCACGCGGCCTGATCGCACAGGTCACGAATGAAGACGAGATCCGCGAGATGGTCAACGCCGACAAGGCGACGTTCTATATCGGTTTCGACTGCACGGCCGACAGTCTGACGGCCGGCCACTTTATGGCGCTGACGCTGATGAAGCGCCTGCAGGCGGCGGGCAACCGCCCCATCGCCCTGATCGGCGGCGGCACGACCATGATCGGCGACCCGACCGGCCGTACCGATATGCGCAAAATGCTGACGCGTGAAGATATCGACCACAACGCCGAATGCTTCCGCCGTCAGATGGAGCGGTTTATCGAGTTCGGCGAGGGAAAAGCGCTGATGGTCAACAACGCCGACTGGCTGCTCAAACTCAACTACGTGGAAATGCTGCGCGAGGTGGGCCCCTGCTTCTCGGTCAACAATATGCTGCGCGCCGAATGCTACAAGCAGCGTATGGAGCGCGGTCTGTCGTTCTTTGAGTTCAACTACATGATTATGCAGAGTTACGACTTCTATTACCTCTTCAAAAACTACGGCTGCAACATGCAGTTCGGCGGCGACGACCAGTGGAGCAATATGCTGGGCGGCACCGAGCTGATCCGCAAAAA
>CADBON010000124.1 GCA_902796315.1 Oscillospiraceae bacterium
CGAGGCGGCCCTCAAGGCGACGCTGATCGCCAAACGGATGGAGATCCCCGTCATTTTCGACATCGACTACCGTCCCTACAACTGGAAAAACGAAGATGAGATCGCCATCTACTACTCCCTTGTCGCTTCCAAGGCCGACATCATTCTCGGCTCGCGCGAGGAATTCGACCTCACCGAGCGTCTGCTCGACCTGAACGGCACCGACGTTGCCAGCGCCGCTTACTGGCAGAAACAGGGCGCCGCGATTGTGGTCATCAAGCACGGCAAAGAGGGTTCGGTCGCCTATACAAACGACGGCCAGCAGTACCGCATCAAACCCTTCCCCGTAAAACTGCTCAAGTCCTTCGGCGGCGGCGACGGGTACGCGTCCGCGTTCCTGTACGGCCTGATGGAGGGTTGGGACATCATGGACGCCCTTGAGTTCGGCTCCGCTTCCGCGGCTATGCTGGTCGCCAGCCACGCCTGCTCGCAGGATATGCCCACCGTGCGCGAAGTGAAAGAGTTCATCGCCAAAGAAAAGGCGGAGTACGGCGAAATGGTCGCACGCGGATGAAACGACGTTCCTCTGAACCGAAACGCCGGAAACGCGACGCGGTAGAAACGGACGGCAAAAAAGGCAAAACCGTACGGCGTTTGCTCAAAGCGCTGCTGATCGCGGCGCTGCTTGTCGCACTCCTGTCCGTCGGCATGAACTGCGCCGTCATCTTCACGTCCCGCGACGGCTTTACGAAAACGGACGAACTGGACGGCCGCCGGTACGACTGCATTCTCGTGCTGGGCGCCGGTCTCACCGCCGACGGCACGCCGAGTTCCATGCTGCAGGAACGGCTGGATTTTGCAATCGACGCGTACAACACCGGCTGCACCGACCGCCTTTTGATGAGCGGTGACCACGGGTCAGACGACCACGACGAGGTGCACGCCATGAAGCGCTACGCCGCCGCGCACGGTGTCCCCGAGAATTGCATTCTGATGGACCATGCGGGCTTTTCCACGTACGAGTCCATGTATCGCGCCCGCGATATTTTCGGATGTAAAAAGATCCTGATCGTCACGCAGAAATACCATCTGTACCGCGCGATATACGACGCGCGCCGTCTCGGCCTTGAGGCGGACGGCGTCGCTTCGGACAAGTTTATTTATCACCCCCTGCTGATCGCAAAAAACAACGGGCGCGAGTTTCTTGCCCGCTGCAAAGATATTATTTGGTGTATCCTGCAGCCCGAACCGACGTATCTCGGCGAGGCCATCCCCATCGCCTCGGACGGTTCGGCTACGGAAGACTGACAGAAAGGAAGCAAAGCCATGCTTGAACAACTGACCTTTGACCAAAACGGCGTCAAAACAGTGTGCGAAATGGGGTCCTTTCACCCGGAAATGCGGATGACCATCCGCGTGAAACGATTCACTCCGGGAGAAGCGTATTCCGTTTTCAGCGAAACCTGTGAGACGGCGTTTTTGATTTTATACGGGCGCGCAAGCGTCACGTGGAACGGCGAGACCCGCGAAATGCAACGTGCCACGCCGTTTGAAAAATCGCCGTACTGTCTGCACGTTCCGCGCGGCGTTCGCGTCACGATAGAAGCGGCCGAAGCGACCGAGATCCTTTACGAGCAAACCGATAACGAACGCGATTTTGCCCCCGTGTTCTATACGCCGGATATGATCCTCTATCAGGAATTCGGCAAGGGTCAGTGGGGCGGCGCGGGTCACCGCGTGGTCTCGACCGTCTTTGACTATGACAACGCCCCCTATTCCAACATGGTGCTCGGCGAAGTGTTCAACAAGCCGGGCAAATGGTCCAGTTACCCGCCGCATCACCATCCCCAGCCGGAGGTCTATTACTATCAATTTGACAAGCCGCAGGGCTTCGGGGCGTGCTTCAACGGCGACGACGTTTGGAAAAGCGTGCAGGGTTCCGCCTGCTATGTGACCGACGGCAACGACCACGAGCAGGTCGTGGCGCCCGGGTACGAGATGTGCTATATCTGGATGGTACGCCATATCGAGGGCGACCCGTGGCTGAAGACCAGCCGCTTTTACGCCCCCGAGCACGAATGGCTGACAAAAGTCGACTAATTCATTCAATAAACAAGGAGTGATCACTATGCCGAAAATGACAATGGCGCAAGCTCTTGTCCGTTTTCTTGACAACCAGTACGTCAGTTTTGACGGCAAGGAGTCAAAATTCGTTGAGGGTATTTTTACCATCTTCGGGCACGGCATCGTCTGCGGGCTCGGCCAGGCCATGGACGAGAACCCGGGCGGACTGCGTCTGTTCCAGGGCAAAAACGAACAAGGCATGGCGCACGTTGCGACCAGTTTTGCCAAGCAGAACAACCGCCGCAAAATCATCGCCTGCGCTTCGTCCATAGGACCCGGCGCCGCCAATATGGTGACGGCCGCCGCGACCGCGACGGTGAACAACGTTCCTCTGCTGCTTTTCCCGGCCGACACGTTCGCCACCCGCCAGCCGGACCCCGTGCTGCAGCAGTTTGAGCAAAGCCATTCGCTGAGCATCACGACCACCGACGCTTACAAGGCCGTCTGCCGCTACTGGGACCGCGTGGTGCGCCCCGAGCAGCTGATGAGCGCCATGCTCAACGCCATGCGCGTGCTGACCGACACCGCCAACGCCGGCGCCGTGTGCATCGCTCTGCCGCAGGACGTCGAAGGTGAAAGTTACGACTATCCCGAAGAATTCTTCCAAAAACGGGTGCACCGCATCACGCGCATCGTGCCCGCCGATGAAGAGATCGAAGATATTGCCGCGATCCTGCGCACGGCGAAAAAGCCGCTGCTGATCGCGGGCGGCGGCGTGCGCTATTCCGAAGCGGGCGAAGCCGTGCAGGCATTCTGCGAGGCGCACAATATCCCCTTCGCCGAAACGCAGAGCGGCAAATCCGCCGTTCTCTCGTCCCACGCGCTGAACGTCGGCGGCGTGGGTGTGACCGGCAATTCCTCCGCCAACGACATCGCCAAAGAAGCGGACGTCATTCTCGGCGTCGGCACCCGGTTCTCCGATTTCACGACCGCGTCGAAGTCACTCTTCCGTGCGGATGCGAAATTCCTGACGATCAACACCGACCGCTTTGACGCCTATAAACTGGGCGCGACCAAAGTCGTTGCCGACGCAAAACTCGGCGTTCAGGCGTTGGATAAAGCGCTTGCGGGCTACCGCACCGCCTACGCGGGTGAGATCGAAGCCGCCAAGCAGGGCTGGGACGATGAAATGAAGCGCCTGGCCGACTACCGTTACGACGAGGCGTTCAAACCGCTGATCGCCGCCCGTGACGAAAAGACCATCCCCGAGTTCGTCGAGGTGACCGGCGGCGTGATCACACAGACGTCCGCCGTGGCGCTCATCCGTAAGGAGATCGCCCCCGACGCGATCGCCGTCGCGTCCGCGGGTTCGCTCCCGGGCGACCTGCAGAGAATGTGGACGACGGACTGCCCGTATACCTACAACATGGAATACGGCTATTCCTGCATGGGTTACGAAATTGCCGGCGCGCTCGGTTCCAAGCTGGCCGCCCCCGACCGCGAGGTGTACGCCTTCTGCGGCGACGGCAGTTACCTGATGCTGCACAGCGAACTGGTCACCTCCCTGCAGGAAGGCCAAAAGATCAACGTGCTGCTGTTTGACAACGCCGGCTTCGGCTGCATCAACAATCTGCAAATGTCGAACGGGATCTCGAACCTTGCGACCGAGTTCCGCAAACGCGACGCGAACGGCAACCTGCTCGGCGACCTGATGGCGATCGACTACGCAAAATGCGCCGCGGGCTACGGGTGCGTGACCTATACCGCCCGCACGCTCGACGAACTGAAGGCGGCGCTTGAGGACGCCAAGAAGCAGACCGTGTCGACGCTGATCGACATCAAGGTGCTGCCCAAGACCATGACCGACGGGTACGGCGCCTGGTGGCACGTCGGCATTGCCTCCACCTCCGCGAAACCGGCTGTAAACGCCGCTTACGAAAATAAAGAACAAAATCTGAAAAAAGCGAGGAAATTCTGATGCTGGACAAAAACAAAGTCAAACTCGGTATCGCCCCGATCGCGTGGACGAATGACGACATGCCCGACCTCGGTGCGGAAAACACCTTTGAGCAGTGCGTTTCCGAAATGGCGCTGGCCGGCTTTACCGGCTGCGAAGTCGGCAACAAATACCCGAAAGACCCGGCCGTGCTCAAAAAAGCGCTGGAACTTCGCGGGATGCAGATCTGCAATGCGTGGTTCTCGTCCTTCCTGCTGACAAAGCCCTATGAAGAAGTCGAGGCCGATTTCATCAAGCACATCACCTTCCTGAAAGAGATGGGCGCCAAGGTCGTCGGCATCTCCGAGCAGAGTTATTCCATCCAGGGAACGTCCCGCCCGATCTTTGAGGACAAATACGTGATGAACGACGAGGAATGGGACCGACTGTGCAAGGGTCTCAACCGTCTGGGCGAGACCGCCAACCGTTACGGGATCGCGCTGACGCTGCACCACCATATGGGCACCGTCGTTCAGACCGAGGCCGAAATCGACCGCATGATGGCCAACACTGATCCTGCTCTGTTCAATCTGCTGTATGACAGCGGCCACCTTGCTTACTGCGGCGAAGATTACCTCGGCGTTCTCAAAAAATATGCCAAGCGCATCAAACACGTGCATCTGAAGGACGTTCGTCCCGACGTCATCGCCAAGGTCAAAGAGAACCACCTCAGTTTCCTTGAGGGCGTTCGCATGGGCACCTTCACCGTGCCCGGCGACGGCGTGATCGACTTCGGCCCGATCTTTGACGTGCTGGAAGAGAGCGGCTACGAGGGGTACGTGCTTGTCGAGGCCGAACAGGACCCGGCTATCGCCAACCCGCTGGAGTACGCCATCAAGGCGCGCAAATACATCGCCGAAAAAAGCGGTCTGTAATCTGCAATAAAACCACAGAAAGGTGAGATACTATATGCCTGAAAAACTCAAATACTTCTGCAACGGTCAGTACGTCGATTCCAAGACCGACAAGTGGTACGACCTGCACAACCCGAGCACGGGCGAGATCACCGGTTACGCCCCCTGCTGCACCGTCGATGAAGTTCAGGGCGCCATCGACGCTGCTAAAGCCGCTTACCCGGGCTGGAGTTCCACCCCCGCCATCAAGCGCAGCCAGATCCTGTACAGAGTGCGCGAACTGCTGATCGAGCACATGGACGAACTGACCCGCCTGGTCGCCGAAGAAAACGGCAAAACCTGGAGCGAAGCCGAGGGCGACGTTCTCAAGGCGAAAGAGGGCACGGAACTTGCCACCCAGGTCCCGTCGCTGATGATGGGCGAAAGCATTATGGACGCCTCCAAGGGTTACGACACCGTGCAGTACCGCATCCCCATGGGTGTGTTTGCGGGCATCGTTCCGGTCAACTTCCCGGCGATGATCCCCTTCGGCTGGATGACCCCGACCTGCGTCGCCTGCGGCAACACCATCGTACTGAAAGCCGCCTCGCTGACGCCGCGCACCGCACTGCGCATTGCCGGTCTGTATAAAGAGGCCGGTATGCCCGACGGCGTTGTCAACGTTGTCACCTGCTCGCGCAACGAGGTCAGTTATATTCTTGACAACCCCGACATCGTCGGCGTTACCTTCGTCGGTTCAACGCCCGTCGGCCAAATGGTCTATGAACGCGGCGCCGCCGCCGGCAAGCGGATGCAGTGCCTGTGCCAGGCCAAAAACCACGCGCTGATTCTGGAAGATTCGCCGATCGAGCGTACCGTCGCGGGCGTCATCAACTCCGCGTTCGGCTGCGCAGGTCAGCGCTGCATGGCCCTGTCGTGCGTCGTCGTGCAGGAAAGCATCGCCGACAAATTCGTCGCCGAACTTGTCAAACAGGCCAAGAACATCAAGGTCGGCTGCGCCTACGACAAGACCACCAAACTCGGCCCGATCACCTACAAGAAACACTACGACGAGGTCCTTGCCGATATCGAAAAAGGTCTGCGTGAGGGCGCCGAACTCGTGCTCGATGGCCGCAATCCGCAAGTGGAGCCGGAATTCAAAGACGGCTACTTCGTCGGCCCGACCGTTTTCGATCACGTTACCAACGAGATGTCCATCGGCACCGTCGAGTGCTTCGCTCCCCTGCTTTGCGTCAAACGCTGCAAGGATTTCCACGAGGGTCTGCGGATGATGAACGAGAACCCCTACGCCAACGGTTCCGTCATCTTCACGCAGAACGGCTATTACGCCCGCGAGTTCGTCCGTCACACCGACGGCGGTATGGTCGGCGTGAACGTCGGTATCCCCGTGCCGATCGGCTTCTTCCCCTTCGCGGGCCACAAGTTGAGTTTCTTCGGCGACCTGCACTGCCTGGGCAAAGACGCTTACCGTTTCTACACCGAAAGCAAATGCGTCACCCAGCGCTGGTTTGACGAGGACGAGATCAAAAAGACGGAAGTCTCCACGTGGGACGGCACCATCTGAGAACAGAAAAGAAAGGAACAAAACCTATGCTGAAAATCGGTATCATCGGTGCGGGACGCATCGGAAAGGTCCATTTGGAATCGATTTCCTACCATGTAAAAAACGCGACGGTCGTCGCCGTTGCCGACCCCTTTATGAACGATGAAACACGCGCTTTCATCGAGGGTTTCGGCGTTGCGAAAATCACGACCGACTATCACGAACTGCTGAATGACCCCGAAATCGACGCCGTGCTGGTATGCTCAAGCACCGACACGCATGCCGCCATCTCCATCGAGGCCGTCAATGCCGGCAAGCACGTCTTCTGTGAAAAGCCGGTCGACCACTCCACCGAAAAGATCCGCGCGGTTGCGGACGCTTTGGCGGCGCACCCGACCATCAAATTCCAGGTCGGTTTCAACCGCCGTTTTGACCACAACTTTGCCGCCGTTCGCCGCGCTTATGACGAGGGCAAAATCGGTGACGCGCATATTCTGAAAATCACGTCCCGCGACCCGGCTCCGCCGAACCCGACCTACATTAAGGTTTCGGGCGGCATCTTCCTGGATATGACCATTCACGATTTTGATATGGCCACCTTCCTGACCAACAGCGACGTCGAAGAGGTCTATGTCGAGTCCGCCGTACTGGTCGACCCGGCCATCGGCGAACAGGGTGATGTCGACACCGCCATCATCTCGATGAAGATGGCAAACGGCGCGCTGGCCGTCATCGACAACAGCCGCCGCGCCGCCTACGGCTATGATCAGAGAGCGGAACTGTTCGGCTCGAAGGGCATGGTCGCCACCTCAAATGACACGGTTTCGAGCGCCGTCATTTCCGACGAAAACGGCGTGACCGGCGAAAAGCCGCTGTACTTCTTCCTGGAGCGCTATATGGAATCGTTCTCGGAAGAGATGCGCCAGTTTGTGGACGCGTGTGAAAACGACAAGCCCACCCCCGTCGGTATCCACGCCGGTTTGCAGTCCGTTAAGATCGGACTGGCCGCAAAAAAGAGCGTTGCCGAACACCGTCCCGTGAAACTCAGCGAAATCGACTGAAATGAACAACTGTGATATTTTAATCATTGGCGCAGGCTGCGGCGGTTTGACCGCCGCGGCCTATGCCGCTAAAGAAGGAAAAAAAGCGCTCGTGCTGGAGCGCCGCCGCACCCCCGGCGGCCTGATGACCAGTTTCGTGCGCGGCCGTTTTGAATTTGAAACGGCGGCGCGGCGCCTGGACGGTTTCGGCTATGAAAAGGGCGCGGGCGAACTGCGCCGTATGCTGGAAGAACTGGGCGTCGCCCAATCGGTCGCGACGGTGCCCCTGCCGGATCTCGGCCATCTGTTGACGGTATCGGCCGACGGCAGCCCAATTGATTTTAAGATACCGTTCGGCCCAAACGCTTTTCTTGCGGCGCTGGACGTATATGCACCCGGTAGCAAAGCGAGCGTTGCGCGTCTGTTTGATGTGGCGCGCGAACTTGAAAAACTGGAAGACGCCTTTGCCGACGACGCGCAGGAAACCACGCTTCGCGTTTTGCACAAAACTTTCGGCGACGCGGTGCGCGCCCTTCCCTACTCCGTCAACGAAGTGCTGGACGCCGTCGGCGTTCCGCACAAAGCCCGCGAGATCCTTACCTGCCTGTGGCCCGACCTCGGCGTCGACTGCGACCGGCTGAACTTCGCGCACTATATTTTGCACCTGTACCGCACACTGCGCGACGGTGCGCAGGTACCGCACGCGCGCAGTTACGACCTTGCTATGGCGCTGACGGAGAAGATCGAAGAAAACGGCGGTGCCGTCCGCTGCGCATCGCCCGTTTCCAAGATCCTTTTCACCAACGGCGAAGCGACCGGCGTTGTACTGCGAAGCGGCGAAGAGATCCATTGCAATCACATCATTGCGGATTGCTCGCCCACGACGGTATTCGCCAAAATGATGAAACTGCGGGACGTGCCGAAAACCGCGCTGAAGCGCACGAACGCCCGAAAACTCGGTATGCGCAGCGCCTGCGTTTACCTCGGGCTGAATCGCTCCACCGAAGAACTCGGCATTGCCGATTACAGCGTGATCTGCGACGACACCGCCGATACAAAACGGCAGTTTGAAGCAATGAAGTCCATTGAAACCAACCACTACCTGACGGCGACCTGCCCCAACGTTGCCGACGCATTTTATTCCCCCGCCGGCACCGCCGTGCTGACGCTGGAAACGCGTTATACCGACAACTGCTGGGCAGACGTTTCGCCCGCCCGCTACTTTGAAGAAAAAGACCGCCTTGCCGCCCGTCTCATCACCTTGTATGAACAGGCGACGGGTATTGCGATACACGCAAATATCGAAGAACTGGAGGTCGCCACCCCCGTCACCTTTGCCCGCTATACCGACGCCCCCAAGGGCGTTACGCACGGCTATCTTGCCGCCGGCTTTGACAGCGTGCCCGCGCGGCTGATGACCGAACAAAGCGACTGCGACACAAAGGGGCTGCGCTTTTGCGGCGGGTTCGGCACCCTGCACTGCGGTATCGGTGCCGCCGCCGCCTCGGGCCGCAACGCCCTGTACGCGACGCTGAACGATATGAACGGAGGGACGAACCATGCCGGATAAACTGAAGATCGTTTCCGACCGCAAGGACGTTTCCGCCTTTGCCGCTATTCCGGAACTGCGCAAGCAAAAGTTTGCCGAGGCACTTCCCTCCCCCGTCAGTTCCAACTTTGCCGCCAACTCGGTCGCTGCTCTGCTTCACCCGTCGAGCCAGGCGCTTGTCGTCAGCGGCGTTGAGGAAGCGGGCCGCGACGTGCGCAAATACACCCTGGTGCCGGATGAAACACGCGGCACCGCATCGCTCGCCGTCTTTCGCCCGGGGCAGTATCTGAGCTTCACGCTCGCCATCGGCCAGGCCGTCGTAAGCAGACCGTACACGATCTGCTCCTCCCCGAAAGCCGCGCTGGAAGACCGCTACGAAGTACTGATCCGGCGTCAC
>CADBON010000125.1 GCA_902796315.1 Oscillospiraceae bacterium
CGCTCTTTGAGCGGATTACATACCGCTCTTTGAGCGGATTACATACACGCCTTGCGGCGTGATTGGATGCGGAACAACGGGTTTCACTCCCTCGTTGACTTTTTCCCCCTCTACTTATATAATAGAATATAATTGTATTCCCGACAGGAGGCACCCCTATGGCAAGACCATTCAGCGGCCGTCAGGCAAAAACCCTGCTGGCCGACCACCGGCAACTGGCGGAGCGGCTCAAAGACGGCCTCGCCGCCGTTGAGGCGTGCCGCGAGCAAATTTTGGCCGCGTGCGGCGAGCTGGCCGCGCGTGACGTGCCCGACGTGCTGCAGGGCGTGCCCGTCGAGGAACTCGGGCGCGAAAAGCCGGGCCTGCGCGTAAAAGTTTTGCGCGAAGCGGGTTACGAGACCGTCGCCGACGTACTGCGCGCCGACGTCCGTCGTCTTGCCGCCGTCAACGGCGTCAGCCCCGAGGGGGCGCAATCGCTCAAAACCATCGCCGCGGCGTACGCGGCGCGCGCCTCGCAGGGCGTCAAGATCAAACTTTCGACCGACGACCGCTCGCCCGAGGCCACGCGGCTGGTGCAGGCGGTGTATTGCTATCAGCAGGCGAAGCCGCACGCTGAAGAGGGCGAGCGCCTTCTGGCGGTCTACGCCGAGCCGGCGGCGGCCGCCGCGGCGGATCTGGAACCTGCCGCCTCCGGCTTCAAGTGGGCGTTTGCGGGCGAGGATAAACGCCGCAAAGCCGCGGACGCTTACGACTATCTCGACGCCATATTCAAGGGCGAATACGGCGTCAACGGCTCTGCCGTTATCCGCGCCCTCAAGGACGTTTCACGCATCGGCTTTACAACGGCGTGGAAGGCCTTTGCCGAAAACCCCGTCGCATTTTACAACACGCTGGAAGAGGTCAACCCCGCCGTCCTCGGCAACGCCGACGCGGTTTACGGCCTGCCCGAAGACCTGGCCGCCGCCGTGCAGAACGAACCGTTCTATCCCGAGGGGCTCAACTGCACCCTGCGC
This sequence comes from Oscillospiraceae bacterium, assembly GCA_902796315.1. Lineage (GTDB taxonomy): Bacteria > Bacillota > Clostridia > Oscillospirales > Acutalibacteraceae > DTU089. Next base: position 1,014 of record CADBON010000125.1, read on the forward strand.
CGCTACCAGGAGTGGGGCGTCAAATACGTTTTGCATCAGAAAAAGGTTCTGCTCGGCGACGAGATGGGTCTTGGCAAAACCGTGCAGGCCATCGCGGTCATGGTCTCGCTGCGCAATACCGGCGCCACGCATTTTCTCGTCGTGTGCCCCGCGAGCGTGCTCACCAACTGGTGCCGCGAGGTGCAAAAGATGAGCGATCTGCCCGTTATCGCCATCCACGGCGACAACCGCGACGGCGAGTTCGCGCAATGGCTGGAATCCGGCGGCGTGGGCGTCACTACGTACGAGACCACCGGTTTTTTGAAACCCGACAAAGCGTTTCGCTATTCGCTGCTCGTCGTTGACGAGGCGCACTATATCAAAAACCCCGACGCCCAGCGCACACAGAACGTCGTGCGCATCGGCGAACAGGCCGAGCGTATGCTCTATATGACGGGCACCGCGCTCGAAAACCGCGTCGACGAAATGCTCTCGCTGATGGGGCGTTTGCAGCCCGAACTGACCGAGAGCGCGCGGTCGATGGCCTTCCTTTCCACCGCGCCGCAGTTCCGCGAAAAGATCGTGCCGGTCTATTACCGCCGCAAGCGTGACGACGTGCTGACCGAGCTGCCCGAAAAGACCGAGACCAAAGAGTGGTGCACCCTTCTGCCCGAAGAGGAGCGCCTCTACGAGCAGGCCGTTCTGTCCGACAACTACACCGAAAGCCGCCGCGTGTCGTGGAATATCGACGACCTTTCAAAATCCGCAAAGGCCATCCGTCTGAAAGAGATCGTCGAAGAGGCCGCGGAGGACGGGCGCAAGGTCCTCGTCTTTTCGTTCTTCCTCGACACGCTCGACAAGGTCATGCGTCTGCTCGGTGAACGCTGCGTGGGGCCCATCACCGGCGCCGTGCCTCCCGCGCGGCGGCAGGAACTGGTCGATGAATTTGAAAAAGCCCCCGCCGGCAGCGTGCTGGTCGCTCAGATCCAGTCCGGCGGCACGGGGCTGAATATCCAGTCCGCCAACGTCGTCGTCATCTGCGAGCCGCAGTTCAAACCCTCGATCGAGAATCAGGCCATCTCCCGCGCCTACCGTATGGGGCAGACCCGCCGCGTGCTGGTCTACCGCCTGCTGGCGGACGACACCGTGGACGAGCGCCTGACCGAAATGCTGGAGAGCAAGCAGGCCGTCTTTGACGCCTTTGCCGACGAGTCCGTCGCCGGCGACAAAACGCTGGAACTGGATGAAAAATCCTTTACCGATATTATGCAGCAGGAAAAAACGCGAATCGGGCAAAAGAACGGCGCGCCCGTTGAGACCGCGCCTGCGCCCGCACCCGTTTCGCCCACACCTTCCGTCTGAAAGGAGAGCCGTATGAGATCCACCGTGTATTTCACCCGCGACTGTACGCCCGAGGCCGTCGTGCGCCTCTATCAGGCGCTCGGCAAAGAACTGACGGGCAACGTTGCCGTCAAAGTGCACACCGGCGAGGAGGGCAACCAAAATTTTCTTACCCCCGCCTTTTGGAAACCGACGGTCGACCTTGTCGGCGGTACGGTCGTCGAGTGCAACACCGCTTACGGCGGCGCCCGCAACGAAACAAGCAAGCACGAGCGTCTGCTGAAGGATCACGGCTGGGATGCCCTGCCCTTTGAACTGCTCGACGCCGAGGGGCCGGACGACGTGCTGCCCGTCCGCGGCGGCCTGCAGATCCACGAAAACTACGTCGGCAAGGCGATGAAGAAGTATGACGCCATGCTGGTGCTCGCCCACTTCAAGGGGCACCCGATGGGCGGTTACGGCGGCGCATTGAAGCAAATCTCTATCGGCACCGCCTCCACCGCGGGCAAGTGCTGGATCCACTCGGCGGGCAAAACGCTCGATCAGAGCGAGGTGTGGGGCATGACCGCCCCGCAGAACGCCTTTTTGGAGGCCATGGCGGACGCCGCGCTCTCCATCGTCGACTTTTTCAAGGACAATATGGCCTTTGTCAACGTGATGAAAAATATGTCCGTCGACTGCGACTGCTGCGCCGTGGCGGAGGACCCCTGCCTTGCGGATATCGGCGTGGCGGCCTCGCTCGACCCCGTCGCCGTGGACCGCGCCTGTCTGGATATCGTCACGGCAAGCGACGACCCCGGCAAAGCCCATTTCCTCGAGCGCGTCGAAAGCCGCAACGGCGCCCACACCATCGAGGCGGCCGAAGCGATCGGCGTCGGCTCGGCGTCGCATGATCTGATCGAACTCTGATCTCTGAAAAAACAGCGCCCGGTGTTTATCACCGGGCGTTTTTTGTTGCGGTTTCAGTTATGCCCACGGGTCGTCCTTGGCGGGTTTGCGGATATCCGGCAGCAGGAACTGCTCCCACAAAAACCATTGGTCGCCCTTGCGGCGCAGCGTGATCTGCCGGTCGTTGTCCGCGCCCGAGGAATGCAGATCCAACCGCAGATACCCCTCGTTCGCTTCGCTGTACGCGTCGTCGTGTACGGTGAGCGTGTAGGGGAGCGACGGGGTGTAGTCGTTGGCGGGCGACGTGCCCGCGAAATACGACAGCGGCACGTAACTCTTGCCCACCAGACGGTCGCGCAAAAACTGCTTTTCATAGACGGTCAGTTCCTGCGGCCCCTTCAGCACGTTCAGCATGGCGATGCAATCGTCGGGCGAGGCCTCGTAACGGCAGAGTGCCGCGACGGTCAGCGCCGCCGTCGCATAGGCGTCCGTGAGGGCGGCCTCGGGCAGGGCTCGCAGTTCGTCGGCGGTTTCGGGCAGACGGTCGAAGGTGAATGTTTTGCTGTTCATGGCAATCTCCTTTATGCGGCGCAAGGCCGTTATTTTGTTTTTGTCCACAGCCCGCGGATCTGTGCAAGCCGCTCTTTGAGTGCGTCCAGCGTCGGGGCAAGGGCCTCGCTCGGCGCGTTCTGCAGCGCGAACACCGCGATCCGCTCTAGCGGCGCGTTCATTCCGCGCAGCCATTGACGGCCTTCATACGTTTCTCCGGTGAAAATCTCGGTCCACGTGCCGCGCGGAAGATACACGTCTCGCCGTCCCGCGTTTTTGAGCACGGGCGCCACCAAAAGACCGCAGCCGAGCAGGTATTCGTCCTCGATATCCCGGGCGATCCCGTCCGACGGGTCGTGGAAGAACAGGTGCCGCATCAGCGGCAGACCCGTCTCGGTCGCGACCTTCGCCTGCTCCAGCAGATAGGGGCGCAGACCGTCGTGCAGGTGGGCGTACGTGCGGTACACGTCCCGGGTGTGCTCGTCAAAATCATAGGGGCGTTTCACCTTGCCGTGCGTCTGGATGCAGGGCGAAAACGTCGTGAATTCCAGCCCGCGGATAAAGACCTTGTTTTCGTTTCGCTTGTCGCATTGGTTCCACGCGGGCTGATAGCCCGCCATATCCCACGAGGCGAACGGCACGCCCGAAAAACCGAGCGACAGCGCCGCCTTGATGACCACTTTCAAAAAGCGGAATTCGCGCAGTTGGTCGCCCGCCCATACGAAGGGGTAGCGCTGGGCGCCGATCCCGCCGCCGCGGCTGAAGCAGAGGCCGCCGTCGGGACGGGTGTTAAAGTGTTTGTAGCGCTGAACGTTGTAAAGCGTCGGGTACCAGTGGTGGGCGCCCATCGGGTCGCGCCCGTCGCCGAAGCGCAGGTCGGGGCGGTCGGGGAACTGCTCGCAAAAGTCGATCTTGGCGCCGTCCACGCCCACGTCGTTTTGCAGTTCGCCCCAGATCTCTTGCCACTTTTCGACGCTCGCGGGGTCGGTGATATCCACACAGCGCATATCTTCGCGCTTTTTGTTATCCAGCAGGTTGAGCGACTTGGTCTCGTTCAGATTGACGCCCGTCGCGGTGTGTACCGCGAAGCGGTCCTCCAGACCAAAGTCCGCGGCGTTTTTCGGAAAGCGCCCGCACTGCTCGTACACCATCATTTTTTTGCCCAGGGCGTGCACCTGCCGGCTGACGTCCTTCAGTTCGTCCCAGCGGTCTTTTTGGAACGTGCGCCAGCCCTCAACGATAACGGCCTCCCACGGAAAGTCGTTTTTTTCCATCTCGCGCGTCATGGCGAGAATGCCCTCGGGCGAACCGAATTCGGGATGATAGCGGCACACCAGCGTGCCGAACGCCCACGCGGGCGGCAGGGGCGCAAAACCCGTCAGACGGGAGTAGGCAAGCAGCACTTCCGCCGGGGTGTCGCAGGTGAACACGTACAGATCGACCGGCGCGTAATACTGCCGCAGATTCAGTTTGTTTTTGGCGGTCTTGCCGATGTCGAACGTCGCGCGCTCGTAGCGGTTGAGAAAGAGCCCTGTGCAGTCGCTCGTCGTGACGAAGGGGATGGGCATATAACTGTTTCCCTCGGTTTGGCACCAGCGGTCCACGGCGTATAGGCGCACCTTTTTGCCGCGCTGGTTCACGCGGTTAAAGCGTTCGCCCGTGCCGTAAACGCGCTCGTTCTCGCCGAGCGTCAGCGTCAGTTCCACACCGCTTTTGATCGGGGCGATCGACCGCACCGTGCGGCGCAGTTCGCCGTGTTTGTCGTGGAAGGCGATCGCGCGGTCCGTTACGCTGACGTACGCACCGTCGTCGGCGCTGATTTTTCCGCCGTTCACGGTCAGCGGCCGCAGGGTGCGATCGGGCGTTTCGCCAACGTCTTCGGCCAGGATCTGCGCCGCGCCGTCCTCAAAGCGGCCGTTTCGCTCGCTTTGCAAGCGCCACACGTTTTCGGCGGGGGACGTTACCGACAACGAAAAACCGCCGAGCGAAAACGTCGCGCGGCAGTTTTCAAGATTAACCTTCATTTTCCACGACCTCCTCGGCGGCAAGGGCGGCCTCGGCGCGTCTGGCGCGCATTTCTTCAAGTTCTTTGAGGATGGCCTCTTTGCGCTTGCCGCGATAGTTGTCAAACAGGAAGACGGACGCGGGCAGCAGGTCGCCGATCAGACCGAACAGCGAGAATACCAGATAGATCTTGCGCAGCGTCTCGTTCGACTGGATCGTGCGCGTCTTGGCGCCGGGCGTACCTTCGCGGTAGCCGACCATCATAAAGACCGAGTTGTAAAGGTTCTCTTTCAAAAGACTTGCAAATTTTCCCACGATGTTTTGCGCGGCGCTGATAAAGCCGTCGCTTCGTATGGCCTCGCCGTAATGCTTTTCGGAGTACCACTCCATATAGTCGGTCGTTTCGGCCATCATAATGCGCTTGGCGGCGCCCTGTGCGGCGTTGGGCACGCCCGCAAAGCCGATGCACAGACCCGGCAGATAGCGCCATTTGCGCAGGCGGTCAAGACTGAAGTTGATGTTGAACAGCGACATCACGGCGTAGAAGCACGCGGTGTACAGATAGCCGCCCGCGAGCATGGTGCGCGGTGAAAGTTTGCGGCCGATGAAGGGAACACCCATCAGCCCGATGTACGACAGCGTGCCGCTGATGGCGTCAATGATGGGTTTCATAGCGAAATCGTCAAACACGTCTTCGTACAGATAATTCAGCAGACGGTAAGTGATTTGACGGATCAGTTCAAAAATGGTCGCCAACTGCAAAATGATGAACGGGCGGTTGTGCAGAATGGCAAGCACCGTGTGGCGGTTCCAGGTGACCTTCGTCTCGTTCTCCTTGCGGATCACCTCGCCCTGAATGTTGCGGAACGCCTTTTCTTTGATGGTCAAAAACGGCGCGTACATGGCGGCGATGCCGATGATGCAAAAGCCGAGCGCCATAAAGAAGTAGACGGACTGCTGTTTTTTCGTGTCGTCGCCGACCAGGTGCAGAAAGATGGGGATCACGCCGCCCGGCGCCATCGAGCCGAGCGTGGTCGCGATGGCCTCCAGCGTGTAAAACTTTTTACGGTCGGCCTGGTCCTTCACCATCTTGAGGGAAAGGGCGCTCAGCGCGATGTCGTAAAACGTATCGGCAATCGAAAAGAAGATGCTGAAAAACAGCGTCCAGATGAAATTGAACAGCGGATTGCCCGACGGCACGACGAAGAGCAGCATCGACGTGATGGCAAAGGGGATGGGCGCGATCTGCAGCGCCGTGCGCAGACTGCTGCGGCGGCCGGGTCTGACCGGCAGGTCGTACAGCATGCCCGCGACCGGCGGGATGAAAAAGCCGAGTACGGTTTTGACGTTGCCCTTGGCCATCATATGGGCGTTGTCAATGCCCATGTACGTGCGCTCAAATTTGTCGGCAAAGGTGTCGGTGCTGTCCTGCCCCATGGCGTTGCCGAACAGACCGCCGACGATGCCGAACTGCTCGCGATTGGATATGGAGTTGTTGTTGATGTAAACCTCTTTGAGCACTCCGAGCTTCTGCTTGAAACTCATTGGCCGTCCCTCCTTACCATAAATACCTCTAATGGCATAGTAGCATATCCCGCGTGCGATTGCAACAATTTTTACGCGGCTGTTGATTTTCTTTCAGCGGGCGTGTACAATGGGGACAGAAAACGAAAGAAGGTGACGGCATGAGCGCCGACAATACGGTACACGTAGCGTACGGTTTTCACGTCAATCTGTATCATTCCTACCGCGGCGACAGCAACGACGGTCTCGGCTTCGGGAGCGATATCCGCATCATCCGCAAAATCATCGACGTGCTCAACGAGTTGAACGAGCGCGGCGTCCCCGTTAAGGGAACGTGGGATTTCGAGAATTTCTTTTCGCTCGAACAGATCTTGCCGCAGTATGCGCCCGACATCATCGCGGGCGTGAAAAAGCGGGTCGAACGGTACGGTGATGAGAATATCATTATGGGCTACAACAACGGCGCCCTGTCCGCCATGACCGACGCGGAGTTTGCTGCCTCGATCGAGTGGGCGGTCACCAACCCCGCGGGCAGCGGCCTGCAGGATATTTTCGGCACGTGCGAGCGCATCGTCCGTCCGCAGGAGGTCATGTTCACCCCCTCGCAGGTGTCGCTGTACCGCCAATGCGGCGTCAAGGCCGTGTGCCTGTATAACTCCTGCATCCCGTTCGACGCGTTCGCCACCCTCATCCCGCCGCTCCCGGACGAGCAGGCCTTCAACCCGCTGACCTA
>CADBON010000126.1 GCA_902796315.1 Oscillospiraceae bacterium
CTTTCAATTCTTCTATGCCGGAGACAATCTTGATCATTCCTCTTGGGATCCGAGAAGTCTCGGCGGTTCACGTCTTGATGATAAGACGAAGATCGTGTTCCTTGCATTCGAGCTTGGATCGAGAATCATGACCGATTAGGTAAATTGACTTCCAATCTGTACGATATGAATCATTTTGAATGGCAGAATTATACGAAAAATGACGCCGCCCTTGTGGATTCCTGGTTGGATGCGGACGCCGTCCGTTTGACCGGGTTGGACGAGGGCTTTGATGAATTCTGCCGTTACTGGTAAAACGAATCCGATCCGGCGCGCGGATGTTTTGTCGCGTTAAAAACAAGCGTCTCCTCGCGCCCCGTTGAAACTCTCTTATGACCGCCGGATCCATTTTTCTTTTTTCCTCCAAAACTGTGGCTTTCTCGGTCGGGATGTGGTACAATATCCGCAGCGACCCGATTTCACGCGGCGGCCTTCGCCGCACGACAAAGGAGAAACGAACATGGAACTGATCAAAAGCTTTTCGGTCGACCACACGCGCATCGTCCCCGGCATCTTCACCAGCCGGACCGATACGCTGGGCGACTACACGGTCACGACCTACGACGTGCGGCTCAAACGCCCCAACCGCGAGCCCGTCGTCGACGTCGCGGCGATGCATTCGCTCGAGCACATCATCGCCACCTTCCTGCGCAACGACCCGGACTGGAAAGACGAGGTCGTGTACTGGGGGCCCATGGGCTGTCTGACCGGGTTTTATCTCATCCTCAAGGGCAGCCGCGCGCCGCAGGAACTGTACGACCTGCTGCTCAAGACCTTTCGCGCCGTGGACGGCGTGCAGGAGGTGCCCGGCGCCACGGCGGTAAACTGCGGCAACTACCGTATGCACAACCTGGAAATGGCGAAGTGGTACGCCAAGGAATTTGCGGACTATCTCGAATCGAACGCCGGCAACCCCGCCATCTTTGAGTACCCCGGCACGGAACGGCTGATCACCGACGACGGGCGGCATTTTTACGATTCCTGACGCAGGCAAGACAATTCCACAAAACAACAAAAACCTACCCCGTGGGGTAGGTTTTCTATATATCGGGGGAGGTTGATCTCTTTCTGCGCGTTACCGCAGCCGGAAGCAGAGCATCGTTATATCGTCAAACTGATCGTGGCCGTTGACGAAACCGTCGACGGACTTTTTCACGGTTTGGATCATCTGCTCGGCGCTTACGCCGTCGGTGTTCGCAAAACACGCCAGCAGACGGTCCTCGCCGAACAGTTCATTTTTGGCGTTTTCGGCCTCGGTGACGCCGTCGGTGTAAAGGAACACCACGTCGTTTTTGTGCAGCGTGACGGTGTGCTCTTTATAGGGGACGTCCTCCATCCCTGCCAGCACAAAGCCGCCCTTGGTTTTAAGGTATTCGGCGCTGCCGCCGCTCACCAGCACCGGCGGGTTATGCCCCGCGCTGACGTATGTCATTTCGCCGTTCGTCAAATCCAGCACGCCGACCCACAGGGTGACGAACATATCCGCCTCGTTGCGGGCGCAAAGGGCGTTGTTCGCCGTCATGACTGCCGCGGCAAGCCCGGGAACGTCGCGGATGCAGTTCTGCAGCGTGATTTTCGAGTTCGCCATAAACAGCGCCGCCGGCACGCCCTTGCCCGAAACGTCGCCGATCACGAACGCCAGCCGGTCGCGGTCGACGAAAAACACGTCGTAAAAGTCGCCGCCGACCTCTTTGGCCGTCTCCATCAAGGCGCCGACGTCCACCTCGCTGCGCCCGGGGTATTCCTGCGAGATGGTCGGCAGCAGCGAATTCTGAATGACGTTGGCGACCGCCAGTTCCGACTGAAGGCGGCTGCGTTCCAGCGCAAGGGTGCGCTGGCGCTCGGTGTAGCTCATAATGATGATCATCATCACAAAGCCGAGCGCGTTTACCGCGATAAAGGGAACGGCGATCTGCCGCACGATGCCGAGCGCGGTCTCAAAGGGTTTGACCATCGCCAGCACCACACTCAGGTGAAAGGCCTCCATACAGGCGCTGACCAGCAGCGCCCAATAGGGCTTGACGATGAAATCATGCTTGATGCGGGAAAGGATGCCGCACATCAGACCGATGCTGCAGGTCGCGACCACACAGGCCTGCGCCGTGATGCCGCCGAGGGCAAGACGGTGACCGCCCGCAATCAGACCGGCGATCAGGCCGCCCACCGGGCCGCCCAAAAAACCGGCAAGCATGGGGCCGATGTCGCGCACCGAGATCACGGCGCCGTTCAGATCAAAGCCCGAAATGTTGCCGTAAATGCCGAAAACGCCGCCCACAAGGCCCGACAGCACGGCGTACTTCACGCGGCTGTGCTTTTTTTCGAGCCACTTCGAGATGATGTCGCTGCTGCCGATAAACGCCGCTATGACGAGGATCACGGCAAGCGTGCCGATCATTTTGGTAAACAGTAGGTTGGTATCGCTCATACATTCACCTGCCTATTTCTTTCGATCCGGGGTTTCCCGTGTGATACAGAAAAATTATACCACACCTCGCGGCAAATGTCATTATTCTTTTTTTCGGCAGCGGTTTCCCGTTCGGCGCCGTCCGCGAAAAAAGGACGCCGCGCAGCACTTGATTATCTGCCCGATCTGCGGTATACTGCTGTTATACACGCGAGAGGAGGCGCTGCCGTGAAAGACACTTCGACCATCGTTTTTACGGGCGATATCGGCTTTGACCGCTATATGGACGGCAAATGGGCGGACAAGGATCTGCTCTCGGCCGACGTTCTCGACTTTCTCGCGCAGGCGGACCACGTCGTGACGAACGTCGAGGGGCCCGTCATCGCGCAGCCGAAAAACACCGTCAACAGCGGCGTTCAGCAGTTGCTGCACGCCATCGACCCCCGCGCCCTGGGCGTTCTGCGCAATATGGGGGCGGATATCTGGAACATCTGCAACAACCACATTATGGACGCCGGCGAGCCCGGCGTGCAAAGCACGTTGGCCGAGGCGCGGGCCTTCGGCGCGCAGACGATCGGCGCGGGCATGAATATCGCGGACGCGGTCGTGCCCGTCATTCTGGATGAGGCCGGCGGCGTCGGCCTGTTCGGCGCGGGCTACCAGCGCGCCTGCCGCAAGGCGGGGCCGGAAAAAGCCGGCTGCGTGAGCTGGAGCGATATGAATCTCATCCAAGACATCATCGACGGCATCAAGCGCCGCTGCCGCTGGTGCGTCGCCGTGATCCACGGCGGCGAGGAGTTTACCGCCCTGCCCTCCCCCTACACGCGCGACCGCTATCTGGAATACCTGAAAATGGGCGCGGACGTGGTGGTCGCCCACCATCCGCACGTGCCGATGAACTATGAGACCGTCGGCGACAAGGTGATCTTTTACTCGCTGGGCAACTTCATTTTCGACACCGACTACCAGCGCGCGCAGTTCAACACCGAAAAGGGACTGCTGGTCAAGCTGAATTTCACACCCGACCGCTTCACATGGGAACCGATGGGCCTTGCAATCGTCCGCGGCCCCGAGCACGTTGTGAAAGCGCCCCTGCCGCGCATCTTCCGCGACGTCGGCCCGCGCGATTACGAACTGCTGGCGCCCCTCGCGGCCAAGATATTCATCGCCAACACCAAGCGGCAGCAGACCTTCCTGTTCCCCGAAAAATACACGAACGCGACGGAAGAGATGTGGCGCGAGAATTTTTCGGAACCCCTGCGCAGCGGCCGCGTGCCCGGCGAGGTGCTCGATTTCGCCATCGTCTGCCCCCTCGCGGAAAAAGAGGCCGAAAAAGCGTGGCAGCAGAGCGACCTCGAGGACGTCAAAAACTTTATGCTCGAACAACTGTAATCACGACAGAATAATGAAGGACTTGCCGAGGCAAGTCCTTTGTTTTTGCGTTTTTCAGTCGGTTTCGTCGAAGGTCAGCAGGTCGATTCGGCTGCCGTGGACGGTCAGCTCTTCGCCTTCCGCGAAGCGGCGGTCGATTCGCTCGCGGTCGGTGCGCAGCGTCAGCGTATGCGCCGCGGTTTTGCGCAGCACAAGCAGCGGCGGCTTTCCCGCGGCGACGAATTGCCGAACGGTCAGCGCGCGGCAGTTGGTCTCAAGGTCGATAAAACTGCCCGCCCCCGCCGTGCCGCGCACGTTAAAATCCTCCAGCAGGATGTTCTCGATACGGCCCACGCCGTGTGGCCTGTCCGCGTCGCGAAACAGCGGCGTGCGGCAATAGCGCGAGGCATCCAGATTGACCGCCCCGTTGCGAAAAGCGCCCCCGACGTTGCGGATCGTCACGCCGCGAATGGCGTGATCGACCGACAACAGCCGCACAAAGCAGTGGCACCCGCCCGAGATCACGTTTTCGACCGTGATATTCTCGATGTCGGCGCAGACGGTGTCGAAGTTTTCCTGCCGCGTCACGCAATCGTCGGCGTTCAGCGCCACGAAATCGTCGCCGGGCGAGCCGTCGGCGCCGCGCAGGTTGCGGATGGTGAAACGGCGGCAGCCGCCCGCGAGGTGGACGCCGTCCTGATTGATCGCCGCGTGATCCGAAGAAAAGGCGATATCCGTCACGGTCACGTCCTCGGCCTCGCAAAAGCGCAGAAAATAGCAGAGCGGATTTTTGAGCGTGAGATCCGCCAGCGTCACGCCGCGCACGCCGCGGAAGTTGAAGAGCGTGCCGGTCGTCGCGGCGGGGTCGAACAGGTCGTTGCCCCGGTCGTTGCCGGCGGCGTTGCCGTCCCACGTGCCGCCGCAAACGCGGATGTTTTCGGCGTTTTCGGCGGTCAGCAAAAAGTCGCGCCGCCCGCGCTGGGCGCCGTCCGCAAGTTTGACGGTCGCGCCGCCGTCGGCCAGCAAATCCGTCCCGGCCGGCAGGCGCAGCGTGCCGTGCAGCACGTATTCGCCCGCGGGCACAAACAGCGGCACCCCCGCCGACAACGCCGCGGCAAATACCGCATCGGTTTTTCGCGGGTCTTTCGCGTCGCCGAAACTGAGCAGATTGACGCGCGCTCGGTCGTCCGTCATCTTCGCCGCCCCCTTTCGTCTGTATGATAGCACACGGCGCGCCCGTTGGCAAGAGCCCGCGGCGCAGGCGTTTTTCCTTCCTTTGTTGACAAAAACCTGTTGTAATAGTAAAATAATACTTTAGAATAGGTTAGTATCGGGAAACGGAGGGAATTTCATGCGCTATGCCGTGATCGGCACCTCGTGGATCGCCCGCGCCTTTGCCGACGGCGCCGCCCTGTGCGGCGACCTGACCCCCTGCGCGGTGCTGTCGCGTAGCCGCGAACGCGGCGAAGCGTTCGCCGCCGAGATCGGCGCCGGGGCGGTCGTCTGCGACGTCGAGGATCTCTGCGCCGTCGACTGCGATTTCGTCTACGTCGCCAGCCCCAACGTCTGTCACTACCCGCAGTGCAAACGGCTGTTGGAGGCAGGCAAAAACGTGCTGTGCGAAAAGCCCGTGACCGTCACCGCCGAAGAGTACCGCGAACTCTGCGATCTGGCGGACGAAAAGGGCCGGATCTATACCGAGGCCATCATGTACTGGCACGACCCCGACCGCGCTGTCATCCGCGGCGCCGTCGAAAAACTCGGCCGCGTCGGGGACGCGCACTTCGATTTCAGCCAGTTTTCGTCCAAATACCCCGCGCTGATGCGCGGCGAGAACCCCAACATTTTCAACCCCGCGATGAAAACGGGCGCCCTGAATGATTTGGGCATCTATTGCGTGTACCCCGCGCTCGATCTGTTCGGGCTGCCCGAAACGATCATCCCCGCGCAGCGGCGGCTGTTCACGGGGGCCGACGGCAGCGGCGCCGCCCTGTTCGTCTACCCCGACAAGGTCGTGACGATCACCTACTCCAAGACCGGGCAAAGCCGGCTGGGCAGCGAGATCATCGGCGACGAGGGCACGCTGACGCTGGAAAGCATTTCCAAACTCGAACACGTCGCGCTGACCACGACGGACGATACAAAAACCGACCTGATCGGCGAAAAGCCGAAGGCGGAACTCATGGCGAACGAGGCGCGCGACATGGCCGCCTACGTGCGCGGCGAAAAACGCGACGATTATCTCGCGCTGCGCCGCCTGACGGAGCAGGTGCTTACCTGTATGGAGCAAATGCGCACCGCGGACGGCGATCTCAGAGAGGAGTGAGCGTATGGCAAAAATCTTGGTAGCGGACGACGAACAACTGATCCGCAAACTCATCGGCGACTGTCTTCGCAGGGACGGTCACACCGTGCTGGAGGCCGAAGACGGCGAAAAGGCGCTCGCCCTGTTCCGCCAGAACAGCGACGTCGCGCTTGCGTTGCTCGACATCATGATGCCGGGCATCGACGGTTGGCAGGTCTGCCGCGAGATCCGCAAAACGAGCGGCATCCCCGTTATGCTCGTTTCCGCCCGTTCGCAGGATTTTGACCAAATAATGGGGTTTGAAAGCGGCGCGGATGATTACGTCACCAAGCCGTTTTCGCTGGCGGTGCTGCAGCAGCGCATCAACACCCTGCTGCGCCGCGGCGCCCGCCCCGTGGAAGAAAAGGCCGAGCCCGACACCCTGACGCTGGACGGGCTCAAGATCCGCACCTCGGCGTACGAGGCGGAACTGAACGGTAAGCCCCTTGAACTGACGCTCAAAGAGTTCAACATTCTGACCAAACTCGTGTCCAATCCCGGCCGCGTTTTCTCGCGCGACGGCATTCTCAACGACGTGTGGGGCATCGACTACGTCGGTGACACCCGCACCGTCGACAGCCACATGGCGCGCCTGCGCACCAAACTGGGCGACTGGGGCACGAATCATATCAAGACCGTTTACGGCATCGGCTACAAAGTCGACAAAAACTGACGCATTCGGTGCGGTAAAGGAGGTGACGGCGTGAAACGCAAATTCGAAATCGGTATCAAACTGCGGCTGTTTCTGGAGGTCGGCGCGATCATCGCGGCGGCGCTGATCGGTCTTTCCGTCGTCAACTCACAAATGCTCGAGCGCGTGTATATGTGGCGCGAGGAGCGCACGCTCGCCTCGATGGCCGAGAACGTGGAGCGCGCCGACGGCGGCTACTTTCAGCGATGCAGCGAGTACGAAACCAACGACAACGTCAGCATCGACCTCTATGACGAAAGCGACAACTACCTGTACGAAGGCAGCGGCTCGTTCGTGTCGGGCAGCAAGTTCAACGTCGTCAGCCGCACCGACAACCCCGACGGCAGCTATTTCAACGTCGTCAGCGCCGAAGGAAGCACCCTGCAATACATCCTCTACGGCAAAGATTTTGCAAACGGCTGGCACATTGAAATCATGGCCAAAAAGAACCCCATTGAAGAAAACGCGCGGCTGGGCACCGTGGTCACGACGGTCATCAGCGTGCTGGCGCTGGGCGTGGTGCTGCTGTTCATCTTCCTTTACGCCAAGCGCTTCACCAAGCCGCTGATCGAGATGAGCGACGTCACGACCGCAATGGCCAATCTCAACTTCGACCGCAAGTGTACCGTCAACCGCCGCGACGAGATCGGCGCGCTGGCGCAAAACATCAACACCCTCTCCGACTCGCTCGACAGCGCGCTGGGCGAACTCAAAGAAAAGAACGCCGCCCTGCTCGAGGATATCGAAAAAGAGCGCCGTCTTGAGAAAATGCGCCGCGACTTCGTTTCGGGCGCGTCGCACGAACTGAAAACGCCCATCTCCATCATCCGCGGCTATGCCGAAGCGCTGAAAATGGATCTCGGCGCCGAGAGCGAGGAAACGGCAAAATACTGCGACATCATCATGAACGAAGCCGACCGCATGAACAGTCTGGTGCTGAGCATGCTCGAACAAAGCCGCTACGAAGCGGGCGGCAAGCCGCCGCAAAAAGAGTGCTTTGCCGTCGACGGACTGGTCGAAGAATTTTTGAGCGCCGCCGGCCCCATCCTCAAAGAGCACGGTCTGACCGCGCACTATGAGAAAACGAACGGCGCCGAGGGGTATGCCGACCGCGCGCAGATGACCACCGTGCTGTCCAACTACGTTTCCAACGCCTGCTGCCACGCCGCGCCCGTGAACGGCGAAAAATCGCTGCGCATTTCGGTCACCGACTGCGGCGCACGCTGGCGCGTCAACGTGTGGAACAGCGGCAGCCGCATCGAAGAGAAAGACAAAGACGCCATCTTCACCAGTTTTTACCGCGCCGACAAAAGCCGCTCGCGCGCCGAGGGGCGCTTCGGGCTGGGTCTGGCCATCGTCCGCTCTATCGCCGACAATCACGGCACGGCCTGCGGCTTTGACAACACCGACGACGGCGTGACGTTCTGGTTCGAGATGGAAAAAGCACCGCAGGAGGAACCGCAGCAAGTATGAAACTGAGATTTTGCATCCCGTCCCTGCTGGGCGTGGAAGGGCTGATCGCCGACGAACTTCGCTTTCTTGAGGCCGAGGACGTCGCCGCCGAGAACGGCCGCGTGCTGTTTTCGGGCGATGAAACGACGCTGGCCCGCGTCAACCTCTGCTCCCACTTCGCGGAGCGCGTACAGATCGTGGTCGGTGCTTTTCACGCCGCGTCGTTCGAAGAACTGTTCGAGGGCACGCGCCGCCTGAACTGGGAGGACTATATCGGTCGTGAGGACGCCTTCCCCGTCAAGGGCTATTCGCTCAAATCGCAGCTGTTCAGCGTCAGCGACTGTCAATCCATCATCAAAAAGGCCGTCGTGGAGCGGCTGAAAGAGAAATACGGCCTGTCGTGGTTCCCCGAGAGCGGCCCGCGCCACCAGATCCAGTTCAGCATCTTTAACGACGAGGCCACCCTGCTGCTGGATACCACCGGCGACGGCCTGCACAAGCGCGGCTACCGCCTCAGGCAAAACGGCGCCCCCATCAAAGAGACGCTTGCCGCCGCCCTGTGCGCCACGGCAAAACTGCGCCACTACCACACGCTGTACGACCCGCTCTGCGGCAGCGGCACCATCCTGATCGAGGGCGCGCTTTACGCCCACAACGTCGCGCCCGGCCTAGGCCGCCACTTTGACGCCGAGCGTTTCGACTGGATGCCCCGCGAGATCTGGGCACGCGAAAAAGAGCGCGCCGTCAGTCTTGAAAAAACGGATACCGATTTCGTCGCTTACGGCAGCGATATCGACCCGGCGGCCGTCGCCGTCGCCCGCGAGAACGCCGCCCGCACCAAATTCGCCGACAAACTGCATTTCGAAGTGCGCGACGTGCGCGATTTCGAGCGGCGAAGCGAGCGCGGCACCGTCATCTGCAACCCGCCCTACGGCGAGCGGCTGATGACGCCCGAGGACGCCCAGGCGCTGTACCGCGTGATGGGGCAGGTCTTCCCGCGCACGCACGGGTGGAGTTATTCGGTCATTACCCCCGACGAGGATTTCGAAACCTATTTCGGCCGCCCCGCCGACAAGACCCGCAAACTGTATAACGGTATGATCAAGTGCCGCTGCTATATGTTCTTTAAATAACGCGACCGCGTTGAAATAAATCCGTAAGGAGAAACACTATGAAACACGTATTCATCATCAACCCCAAGGCCGGCAAAAGTTTTTCGGCCGATATCTACAAAAGCCAGCTCATCCCCGCGCTTGCCAACTGCGGCGTCACGGATTACGATATCCACGTCACCACCGCCGCCCGCGACGGGTATGAGTACGCGAAAAAACTCGTCGAGACCGGCGAGGAACTGCGCTTTTACGCCTGCGGCGGCGACGGCACGCTCTATGAGGTCGTCAACGCCTGCGCCTGTCACAAAAACGCCCAGGTCGCGGCCATCCCCCTCGGCAGCGGCAACGACTTTATCCGCATTTTCGGCAAAAAAGAAGATCTGCAGAACGTCGCCGACCACGTCAACGGCACGCCGATGGAATTCGACCTGATCAAATGCGGCGACGAGTACGCCATCAACCAGTGCTCGATGGGCCTTGACGCCGAGGTCTGCGCCAAACAGGGCGACTTCAAAAAACTGCCCCTGCTCTCGGGCGAGGGCGCGTACACCGCGTCGCTGCTGTATTGCTTCATCGGCAAAATGAAACAGCACTTCACCATTCAGATCGACGACGAACCGCCCTTCACCGACGACGTGCTGTTCTGCTACGTCGGCAATTCGCGCTGGTACGGCGGCGGTTATCAGGCCGCGCCCAAGGCGCTGACCTACGACGGCCTGCTGGATATGGTCGTCGTCAAAAAGGACGTGCCGCGCATCAAACTGCTGGGTCTAATCAACGAGTACAAGGCCGGCAAGCACCTCGCGTGGGAGCGCACGGTCTTCAAACGCGGCAAGCGCGTGACCGTCAAGAGCGACAAGCCCGCCGCGGTCAACGTCGACGGCGAGTGCCACTACACCACCGAAGAGACGTTTGAACTGATCGAAAAGGGCATCACCTACGTCGTGCCCGCCTGCTCGGACTTTATGGAGCGGGTCAAGAACGGGACCGTATAAAACA